>CACGEL010000006.1 GCA_902572065.1 uncultured Prochlorococcus sp. | reverse complement strand
CACGAATTTATTAGTAGAATTAGGCCCTGCATTCGTTAAAGCAGGGCAAGCTTTATCAACCAGACCAGACGTTATTCCTGTTATTCTTCTTGAAGAGCTTTCTGAACTTCAAGATCAATTACCAGGATTTGATGGAAATAAAGCGATGGAATTAATAGAAGAGGATTTAAACAAAAAAATTGATGAAATTTTTTTAACCATCGATAAAGAACCTATTTCTGCAGCCTCTTTAGGACAAGTTCATAAAGCTGTCCTCAAAAATAAGGAAATTGTAGCTGTAAAAGTTCAGAGACCAGGTTTAAGAGAACAAATAACACTTGATTTATACATAGTTAGGAATATTGCGAATTGGTTAAAAAACAATATTGGACTTATAAGAAGTGATCTTGTTGCTTTAATTGATGAATTAGGAAAGAGAGGATATTAGTTTGGAAGAAACTCAAAAAAGATTATTTTATTTGCAAAATTTAGAGCGAACTTTTTCTTTAGAACTTCCAAAATTGATTTTGAAGAAAGACGAACTAAAAACATTTATAGATACAAATTTATTTGAGGAAGAGATTAAGAAGTTGGATAACGAAATCAGTACATTACAAAATAAATTAGACGCTTTGTTTGAGATTCAGTCTTTTCAAAGAAGAGAAACTGCTAATCGGCTTCAAGATTCTGTAATTTCTATTTTGAAAAAATTTAGGTTTAAAAAATGCAGATTTTTCAATTAAATTTTTAAAAGTTACACCTTCTCCAGAAGGTAATGAAAATATAGACTTCCTTTTTTCTGCAAATCCTGATCAAAAGTTAGCTCCATTATCTAAAGTTATTTCTGGTGGAGAAATGTCAAGATTTTTATTAGCCATAAAATCTAGTATTTCACAAAAATCTAACACTTTTTTCTTAGATGAAATAGATAATGGTTTAAGTGGAAAATCATTACATTCTTTAGTGGAATTTAATAAAATTGACTGCACAGGAAAGGCAGGTTTTGTGTATTACTCATCAGCCTTTTTTAGCATCAACTGGAAATGCTCATTTTAAAGTAAAGAAAAATGTTATTAATGGTATAACTTTTACTTCTGTCTCGAAATTAATTACAAAAAAAGAAAGACAAAATGAGTTAATTGAACTTATAGGTGGTGGCTTTAGTGAAGCAAATAATTATGCATCGACACTTATAGACAGAGCAGCCGCATAAATAAAAAAATTTGCACTATAATGGAAATTCTTTAAATCATTTTTAAGATTTAAGCATGGTTAAAAAAAATATTGTTAATAATGAAGATAATTCAATAAAGATACGAGGAGCTCGACAACATAATTTAAAAAATATAGATCTTACTCTTCCAAGAAATAAATTCATTGTTTTTACAGGTGTGAGCGGAAGTGGTAAGAGTTCTTTAGCTTTTGACACTATTTTTGCTGAAGGTCAAAGAAGATATGTAGAAAGTCTTTCTGCTTACGCAAGACAATTTTTAGGTCAAGTTGATAAACCAGATGTAGACAATATTGAGGGATTATCTCCTGCTATATCAATAGATCAAAAATCAACGAGTCATAATCCACGATCAACTGTTGGAACTGTAACTGAGATACAAGATTATTTAAGATTATTATTTGGTCGAGCAGGAGAACCTCATTGTCACCATTGTGGTTTACCCATTGCTCCTCAAACAATTGATGAAATGGTTGATCAAATAGTTTTGCTGCCTGAAGGAACAAGATATCAATTACTTGCACCTGTTGTAAGAGGTAAAAAAGGAACCCATGCAAAATTACTCAGTGGATTAGCAGCAGAAGGCTTTGCTCGAGTAAGAATTAATGGTGAGGTAAGGGAACTCGCAGATAGTATTGAATTAGATAAAAATCAAACTCACAATATTGAGGTAGTAGTTGATCGATTGATTGCGAGAGAGGGAATCCAGGAAAGATTGAATGATTCTTTACAAACTTGTCTTAAAAGAGGGGATGGACTTTCTATCGTAGAAGTTGTTCCAAAAAAAGGCGAAACTCTACCTACGAATTTAGATAAAGAAAAGTTATATTCAGAGAATTATGCATGTCCAATTCACGGATCTATTGTTGAAGAGTTGTCTCCAAGACTATTTTCTTTTAACAGTCCTTACGGTGCCTGCCCTGATTGCCATGGTATTGGATATTTAAAAAAATTTACTGCAGACAGAGTAATACCTGACACTTCTTTACCTGTTTATGCTGCTATAGCACCCTGGAGTGAAAAAGATAATACTTATTATTTTTCATTACTTTATTCAGTTGGCCAAGCTTATGGTTTTGAATTGAAAACCCCATGGAAAGATTTGAGTGATTTACAAAAAAATGTCTTACTTTCTGGATCTGATAAGCCAATTGTAATTCAAGCTGATAGTCGTTTTAAGGGTTCTAGTGGTTTTGAAAGACCTTTTGAAGGAATCTTGCCAATTTTAGAAAGGCAATTAACCGAAACTAATGGAGAATCAGCTAAGCAAAAGCTTGAAAAATATTTAGAATTAGTCCCTTGTAAAACATGTTCTGGTAAAAGATTAAAACCAGAAGCACTTGCCGTTAAGATTGGACCGTACAGTATTACTGATTTGACCTCTATTAGTGTCTCAGAAACTTTATTTCATATTGAGAAAATAATGGGGTTAAGTAAAAATATAAAAGAAAATATTTCTTTATCTCAGAAACAAAAACAAATAGGTGAGTTAGTTTTAAAAGAAATTCGATTGCGTTTAAAGTTTCTAATCAATGTTGGTTTAGATTATTTAACTTTAGATAGACCAGCAATGACTCTATCAGGAGGAGAAGCACAACGTATAAGATTAGCAACTCAAATTGGAGCTGGCTTAACTGGTGTTTTATATGTTTTGGATGAACCCAGTATTGGTTTACACCAAAGAGATAATGATAGATTGCTGGAAACATTAAAAAGTCTCAGAGATTTGGGTAATACTCTTGTTGTTGTTGAACATGATGAAGATACTATGAAATCAGCTGATTACTTAGTCGATATTGGACCAGGTGCAGGAGTTTATGGAGGGGAAATTATTGCAAAAGGTACATTTGAAGATGTTTTAAATTCAAAGAAGTCATTAACTGGAGCATATCTTAGTGGAAGAAAATCGATTCCTACTCCCAAAGAACGTAGATCTTCAGTCAAGAAAAGTTTAATTTTAAATAACTGCGTTAAAAATAATTTAAAAGACATATCAGTTGAATTTCCTTTGGGTAGATTAGTTTCCGTAACTGGAGTAAGTGGAAGTGGAAAAAGTACATTAGTTAATGAATTATTATATCCTGCACTTTGTCATTCTCTTGGATTAAAAGTGCCTTTTCCTAAAGGGGTTAAAGAGTTAAAAGGTATAAAAGCTATAGATAAAGTTATTGTTATTGATCAATCTCCCATTGGAAGAACCCCTAGATCAAACCCTGCTACTTATACAGGTGCTTTTGATCCTATTAGACAATTATTTACTTCGACTGTAGAAGCTAAAGCTAGAGGTTATCAAGCTGGACAATTTAGTTTTAATGTTAAAGGGGGAAGATGCGAAGCTTGTCGAGGGCAAGGAGTCAATGTTATTGAAATGAATTTTTTACCTGATGTCTATGTTCAATGTGATGTATGCAAAGGTGCTCGTTTTAATAGAGAAACGCTTCAAGTAAAATACAAAGGATTTAACATTTCAGATGTTTTAGAAATGACTGTTGAGCAGGCTGCTGAAACTTTTTCTGCTATCCCTCAAGCAGCTGATAGATTATCTACATTAGTTGATGTAGGGCTTGGATATGTCAAATTAGGGCAGCCAGCACCAACATTATCTGGTGGAGAAGCACAAAGAGTAAAATTAGCAACAGAATTATCAAAGAGAGCTACTGGAAAAACTTTATATTTAATTGATGAGCCAACAACTGGGTTAAGTTTTTATGATGTTCATAAATTAATGGATGTTATTCAACGCTTAGTAGATAAAGGTAATTCGGTAGTGGTTATTGAACATAATCTAGATGTTATTAGATGTTC
This sequence comes from uncultured Prochlorococcus sp., assembly GCA_902572065.1. The sequence goes on along the minus strand of CACGEL010000006.1, from coordinate 27,948 downwards.
AGATTGGATAATTGATCTTGGACCTGATGGAGGTGATAAGGGTGGAGAAATTATAGTTGAGGGTACACCTGAGGATGTTGCGAATCATTCATCAAGTTATACAGCTAAATATCTAAAAAAAGCTCTCAATTAAACTTTTAACTAGTTATATTTCTTCGTATTGTTTATCTAATTATGTGTAAGTTATTTTTTTATAAAGTTATCGAAAATTAGTGATAGCAGTAGTTTTATATATTTATACTGTTTATTAAATTTTAAATCATAATGCTTTCTTAATATTTCTAAGTGAAATACAGCTTATTTCTAATAGGAGATTGTATTAATGATGTACAAAATGGGTTTGAAGTTTTTACATTTACATTTACACGGTTTAATACGTTCTAATAGACTTGAATTAGGTAGAGATTCAGATACTGGTGGGCAAACACAATATGTATTGGAATTGGTAAAGAGTTTAGCGAATATCTCTGAAGTTGACCAAGTGGATCTTGCAACTCGACTTATTAATGATAGTAAAATAGATAATTCTTATTCAAAAGAGAGAGAATTTATTGAACCTGGAGCACAAATAATAAGATTTCAATTTGGCCCTGGTAAATATTTAAGAAAGGAACTACTTTGGCCGTATTTAGACGAATTAACTCAGAAGCTTATTCAGTATTATCAAAAACCCGAAAATAAGCCAAATTTCATACATGCTCATTATGCAGATGCTGGTTATGTAGGAGTTAGATTAAGCCAAGCACTTCAAGTGCCTTTTATTTTTACTGGCCATTCTTTAGGAAGAGAGAAAAAAAGAAAACTACTTGAGGCTGGTTTACACCTGAATCAAATTGAAAGGCTGTATTGTATTAGTAAAAGAATTAACGCAGAAGAAGAAGCTTTGAAATATACAGATATTGTTGTTACAAGTACTAAACAAGAATCTGTATGTCAATATTCTCAATACAATTCTTTTTTACATGAAAAATCTAGGGTAATTGCACCTGGAGTCGACCACACTAAATTTCATCATATCCATTCAACAACTGAGACTTCTGAAATTGATAATATGATGGTTCCTTTCTTAAAAGATTTAAGAAAGCCGCCACTTTTGGCTATTTCTAGAGCAGTGAGAAGAAAAAATATTCCCTTTTTAGTTGAAGCATATGGACGATCAGAAAAATTAAAAAGAAAAGCTAACTTAGTTTTAGTTCTAGGTTGTAGAGATAACACATCAAAACTAGATTCTCAACAAAGAGATGTTTTTCAAAAGATTTTTGAAATGATAGACAAATACAATTTATATGGCAAAGTAGCTTATCCAAAGAAACATTCTCCAGAAAATATTCCATCTTTATATAGATGGGCTGCATGCAGGGGAGGAATTTTTGTAAACCCTGCATTAACAGAACCTTTTGGTTTAACATTACTTGAAGCTTCTTCATGTGGTTTGCCAATTATTGCTACTGATGATGGAGGACCTAAAGAAATTCACGCGAAATGTGACAATGGTCTATTAGTAGATGTAACTGATATTAATAAGTTGAAGATTGCTCTTGAGAAAGGTATTTCAAATAATTCTCAATGGAAATTATGGAGTAGAAATGGAATTGAAGGGGTTCATAGACATTTTAGCTGGAATACTCATGTTAGAAATTATTTATCAATCCTTAAAAGTCAATATCAAAAATTCCCAATAGTTTCATCATCTGGAATTAATGAAAGTTGTTTGAAAGGAAGTTCTTCACTAATAAAACCCCACTGATCGAAAATTTTTGGGTCAGAATGAATGATTAATTGATTTTTTTTCGTTTTTTTTAATTTGAAGCCTTTTTGAGATAACCTTTTAATTAAACTAGCGGTTTCTTCAAAACGAGAAGCCATTGCCTCAAGACTGACACAATCACTTGTTAAGCCATCATCTTTCCAAGTAAAGAAACTCATATTAAATAAGAATTTAAAGATTAATTTTTAAAACTATACCTAAAAAAACTAGTAATATGTTTAATTTCCAGAAGTTTTCAACTATTTTTTCTTCTTTGATACCCTTTAGTTCAAAATGATGATGAATTGGTGTCATTAAAAAGATTCTTTTCCCATTTTTAAAAATTTTTTTGGTGATTTTAAAAAAACCTACTTGAACTATTACTGATAAAGCTTCAATAATAAATATTCCTGAGATAATGGATAATGTAAAAAAACTACTAGTTAATATTGATATAGAGCCTAATGTTGCGCCAATTGTTAATGATCCGGTATCTCCCATAAATATCTTTGCAGGATATTTGTTGAATTGTAGAAAGCCCATACATAAACCTGACATTGCGAAGGAAATAAGACCATAAATTATTAATTCTTTTTGTCCTGTAATAAATATTTCTGTACCAAGTCCATAAAAGACTATTGAGCTACATCCGGCAGCTAATCCGTCTAAACCATCAGTTAAATTTACTCCATTACTTAAACCTAGTATTGTTATAAAACAAATTGGAAGAATTATTGTATTAGTATTTATATTCCAATTAGTAGAAACAGTAATTAAAGGGTTAATGTAATCGCCTTGAAATGCCAAAATTAAGAACAATATTGAAATTAATGCTTGTAATAAGAATTTTTCATTAACTTTTAAACCTGTATTCTTTTTGTTTTTAATGCTTAAATAATCGTCTAAAAAACCTACAATAAAAAAACCTAAAGTGCAAAAAAATAATAATAATATGCCAATAGAATCAAACTTATTGCTTACTATTAAAAGTAGTAATAAAAAAGGTAAGGCAATAAATATACCTCCCATTGTAGGAGTGTTATTTTTTGAAGAATGAATTGACGGACTTTCTTTCCGAATATTTTGTAATAGATTTAGTTGTTTAATTATTTTTATGCCATATTTTGTAATCAATAAAGAAATAAAAAAAAATATCAGAAAAATATTAATTATCAATAGATTACTAAAAATAAAAGAATTGATTATTAATGAAAATAAAATTAAAAAAAATAATTTAGAAAAATTTAGTGTTTTAGTCTTCCCAATCATCTTCTGAAGAATCTTCTTCGGTTTTATAATCTTCTTTCTCTCCCATTAAAGCTGAAAGTTCTTCCTCTTCAATTGTGCTTATCTCTTGAGAATCCCCATCATTTTCATTAACAAGTCTCCCTGTTCTTTCTAACCAAGATAGTAAATCAGGTTCTTCTCTCAATGGCAATACAGGCGCAGGGTCTTCTCTTTTATAACAAGTTAATGCTGGGTTGACTTCAGCAATTTCATTTAATCTAAGCTGGAGTTTATTTGAGTCCATTAAAAAAAATCTACCTCTATATAACATAATACATAAATATGCATTTAAAAAATTTTGTTTGATAAAGAAAATTTAAAGTATTTTGTTATTTGGCTAATTTCAGTTTTGCTAGCTATTTTTTTTAAATTCTATGGCTTGCTTAAGCCAGAGAGTTTATTAATTAATAATTATCTTGTTCTTTTACTAGTTTTTGGACCAGGACTTGTAGTTACAATAATATTAGTTTTTAATAAAATTTTGAAAGTTGACAGAAATTAGGATTTCAGACTTTCATTGGAGGTAATTTTAAATGCAGCAGGTAAAAAAAGTTGTCCTTGCCTATTCCGGAGGAGTTGATACTAGTGTTTGTATTCCCTATTTAAAAAATGAATATGGAATTTCAGAAGTAGTAACTTTTGTAGCTGATCTTGGCCAAGGAGAAGATTTAGAGAGTATTAGACAAAAAGCTTTAAATTCCGGAGCAACACATTCGGTGATTGGTAATTTAGTAGATGATTTTGTAGAGAAGTACGCTTTTCCAGCTATTAGAGCAAATGCACTTTACGGAGAAAAGTATCCTTTATCAACTGCTTTAGCTAGACCTTTGATAGCAGAAAATCTTGTAAATCTAGCAAGAGAATTAAATGCTGATGCAGTGGCGCATGGTTGTACAGGAAAAGGAAATGATCAAGTGAGATTTGATTTGGCTATTAATGCTTTAGGTCCGGATTTAAAGATTATTACACCCGCTAGAGAATGGAAGATGAGTAGGGAAGAAGCTATTTTATATGGAGAAAAATTTGGTATTCCTGCTCCTGTTTCTAAGAAGTCACCATATTCTATTGATGTAAATCTTCTTGGTCGTAGTATTGAAGCTGGTTTATTGGAAGATCCAATGCAAGAACCAAGTGAAGATGTTTTTGCCATGACTTCTTCTATTCATGACACACCAAATTCTTCAAAAGATATAGAAATTATATTTAAAAATGGATACCCTATTGGGATAGGGAATGAGTTTTTAAATCCTGTAGAGATTATTCAAAAAGCTAATGTTTTAGCAGGAGAGCATGGTTTTGGAAGAATAGATATGATTGAAGATAGAGTAGTTGGCATCAAGAGTAGAGAAATCTATGAGACGCCTGGCCTTTTACTTCTTATAAAAGCCCATAAAGAATTGGAAAGTTTAACATTAAATCCAGATGTTTTAAATTTTAAAAATTTAGTTGAAAAAAAATGGGGTCAATTAGTTTACCAAGGATTTTGGTTTGGTCCCCTAAAGAAAGCATTAGATGGTTTTATTGATTCAACTCAAAGTTCTGTTAATGGAAGGGTCAAAATAAGATTACATAAGGGAAATGCAATAGTAATTGGAAGATCTTCTGAAAATAATTCTCTATATAGAGAAGACTTAGCAACATATAGCAAAGATGATATTTTTAACCACGAGCAGGCCGAAGGATTTATTTATATGTGGGGGATGTCTAATAAAATATGGGCAGAATTAAATTCAAAAAAAGAATAATTAAGATTCAAGATTTTACAGGCTCTTTAATTTCAGTAACTGGAGCTTCTGAAGTTCCTGTTTTTTTGTCATTTGTTTCTTCAGCTTTAGGCTCTGGTTTATTATTGGAATCAATATTTTTATTTTCTGTTTTGTCTGTTTGATTAGAACCCTTGTTAGAAGGTCTTGGAGTTGGTAGGGGCCCTTCTTGTTTGACTGTCAAATATCTAATAACATCCTCACTTAAACGCATTGCTTTTTCGATTTTGAAAATATGTTGACCATCACCTTGATGACTTAATTGAACATAGATTCCTTCTCTATGTTTTGCTATTTGATAAGCTAATCTTCTTTTACCTCTCATTTGACTATCTAGTATTTTGCCTCCTAGTTTTTCAAGAAGACTATTGTATTTATTAATATGATTAGTTACTTCATCCTCAGCTATATCTGGGCGAAGGATATACATAGTTTCGTAATAGATTTGATCAGTCATAATTTTCAGACAAGGTCTTTGGCCCAGAATTTGTTTAATGGGCGTCTGTGCATTACTTACGATAACATTATCAAGGTCAAAATTCGTGTAATTAAATTTAATTATTTTTCTAAAGATATTTTTTTATCGCTTCATGCATAACTTCAAAAGGAACTTCTAACCCATTTGTCCAGAATGATAATGATTTAGCTCCCTGAGCAATTAGCATTTGTAACCCATCAATAGTCATGCATCCTTTTTTATCGCAAAATTTTAAAAAAGGAGTTGGAGAAGGATTGTAAATTAGATCATAAACAATTGTATTAGAATTTATATTGTTCCAAATACTTTGGCCAAATGGTAGTTCATTTTCATTAGTTGTTTTACTCATGCCTACAGGAGTTGTATTGACTATTAAGTCCGTTTTTTGAATTAAATTATCAATTTTGGTATTTGTATTGACTATACCTTCAATTTTGATGTCATTTTTAAAGTTGGTAATTAATTCATTTAAAGAATTCTTATTACGTGAAATAATAGTGATTTTTGATAATTTTAAATTTATGAGACCTTGAATTACTGATCTTGCTGCGCCTCCAGAACCAAGAACTATAGAAGTCTTTTTTATTAAATTAAGGTTTTTTAAAGGATAGATAAATCCATCAATATCTGTATTCGTCCCACTCCAATCTTTGTTTCCTTTCAATTTAAGAGTATTTATAGCCTTTACTTTTTTTGCAACTGGAGATATCTCACTACAATAATTAAATACTTTTTGCTTAAAAGGAATTGTAATATTTAAACCTTTGCAATTCATTTTTTTTAAAGAATTAACTATTATTTCTAGGTCTTCGTTTTTACAAGGAATTGCTATGTAAATTAAATCAAGTTCTAAATATTGAATGGCTGCATTTTGCATTATTGGAGATAAAGAGTGACTTACTGGGTTTCCAATCAAGGCAAGAAATGATGTTTTACTGGTAATCATTTTTAGAGAGATTTTGAAGAAAAATTGTAATCTGTTCGGGAACCACACCTCGTTTTAGAGTAACAATAATGACGTCGATGAACGATTATGGAGAATATTTAAAGAGAGTATTTACCCATGGGGAAGGTTGTTGGAATTGACTTAGGAACAACTAATAGTTGTGTGGCTGTCATGGAAGGGGGTAAACCCACTGTAATAGCAAATGCAGAGGGTTTCAGAACAACTCCATCTGTTGTTGCATATACAAAGAATCAAGATCAACTTGTCGGCCAGATTGCAAAAAGACAAGCAGTTATGAATCCTGAAAATACTTTTTATTCCGCTAAGCGTTTTGTTGGAAGAAGAGTTGATGAAGTTAATGATGAATCAAAAGAAGTTAGTTATGGGATTGAAAAGGCTGGTTCAAATGTAAAATTAAAATGCCCAGTTTTAGATAAACAATTTTCTCCTGAGGAAGTAAGTGCTCAGGTCTTAAGAAAACTTTCTGAAGATGCTGGAAAATACCTAGGTGAAAATATTACTCAAGCGGTAATAACAGTTCCAGCTTATTTTAATGATTCTCAAAGACAGGCTACAAAAGATGCAGGAAAAATAGCTGGACTTGAAGTTTTAAGAATAATTAATGAGCCTACTGCTGCTGCTTTAGCTTATGGATTAGATAAAAAAAGTAACGAAAGAATACTTGTTTTTGATTTGGGTGGTGGAACTTTTGATGTTTCCGTTTTAGAAGTTGGGGATGGTGTTTTTGAAGTTTTATCAACTTCTGGTGATACTCATTTAGGAGGGGACGACTTCGATAGATGTATTGTTGATCATCTTGCAAGCATTTTTAAAACAAATGAAGGTATTGACCTAAGACAGGATAAACAAGCTTTACAACGTCTTACTGAAGCTGCTGAAAAGGCAAAAATCGAACTTTCGAATGCTACCCAAAGTGAAATAAATTTACCTTTTATAACTGCTACCCCAGAAGGGCCAAAGCATCTTGATTTAAATTTGACTAGAGCAAATTTTGAAGAGCTTGCTTCTAAATTAATCGATAGATGTAGAGTTCCAGTAGAGCAAGCTCTTAAGGATGCCAAGCTCTCTACAGGGGAAATCGATGAAATAGTTATGGTTGGGGGTTCAACTAGAATGCCGGCTGTTCAGGAGTTAGTTAAGCGTGTTACAGGAAAAGATCCTAATCAAACTGTTAACCCAGATGAAGTTGTAGCTGTAGGTGCAGCTATTCAAGGAGGTGTTTTAGCAGGAGAAGTTAAAGATATTTTATTGCTAGACGTTACTCCTTTATCTCTTGGTGTCGAGACCCTAGGCGGAGTAATGACAAAAATGATTACTCGAAATACAACTGTACCAACTAAAAAAGCTGAGACTTATTCAACTGCTGTTGACGGACAAACTAATGTTGAGATTCATGTTTTACAAGGTGAGAGAGAAATGGCTTCAGATAATAAAAGTTTAGGAACTTTTAGATTGGATGGCATTCCATCTGCTCCAAGGGGTGTTCCGCAAATTGAAGTAACCTTTGATATTGACGCAAATGGTATTTTGAGTGTTACCGCTAAAGACAAAGGAAGCGGTAAAGAACAATCTATTTCCATTACAGGAGCTTCAACTCTGTCAGATAATGAAGTTGAAAAAATGGTTAAAGATGCGGAATCAAATGCATCTGTTGATAAAGAAAAAAGAGAAAAAATTGATTTAAAGAATCAAGCCGAAACTCTTGTTTATCAAACAGAAAAACAGTTGGGAGAGCTTGGGGATAAAGTTGATGCTTCTGCTAAAGCTAAAATTGAAGAAAAAAGTAAGGCATTAAAAGAGGCAATCTCTAAAGAAGACTATGAATCTATGAAGAAATTATTAGAAGAACTTCAACAAGAACTTTATGCAGTGGGTTCCTCTGTTTATCAACAGCCAGGTAATCAACCTCCAGCACCAGGTAGTCCAGATTCAAATGATTCAAATGATAAAGGCGGCGATGATGATGTAATTGATGCAGACTTTACAGAGACAAAAGATTAAATAAAATATTTATTTAGCTCGTTTGCTACCCAACGAGAACATGCAGGAGCAAGTAAAAATCCATTTTTATAGAATCCAGTACATATAATTAATCCATTTTCTAAATTTTGTTGAATAGGTGATGGTTGACCTTCTGGTCTTGATCTAATTCCAAACCACTTTCTTGTTACTCTTTCTTTAGATAGCCAGTTAGGATTATTTTCAATGAAATCAGTAAGTTTTTCGAAGACATTTTCTTCTGGTTTTTCATGATATTCATCGGTAGAACCTATGATAATTCTATTTTTAGTTATGGGAATTATGTTTTTGCCATCAATATTGAAATGTTTTGGCAGGGATAATAAATTAACTTCATTTAAGCTTGTACAAACTTCTATAGCTTGACCTAAGACTGGCTTTAATTGGATTTTATGAGGCTTGTCTACTATTAAATTAAGTGCATTGAGAGAATTACATAAGATAATTGCATCAGTTTTGATTTCGTTATTACTTTTCGAAGCCGCAATCCACTGTTTGTTTAATCTTTTAATTTTTATTATTTCATCTTTTAAAAAATTTATTTTTTTGTTTTTTAGGCAAACATTTAATGTATCTAATAACGTTAGGGGATCTATTCTTCCATCTTCGTGAGAAATAACTCCTTGAACATTTCTTGTTTTGAGAGTCTTGTTGATATTCTTAATAATAATTGAGTTTTTTTCTAAAATCTCAAGTCCTTGGTCTGTATTGTCGTTAACAAATTTCTTTAGCCTTTCAAATCTTGCATCATTTGTGGTCAATTGTATTAATGGTTTTTCTATATGTAATTCTGTATTAAACTCTTGCAATAATTTGATCCATTTTGGCCATAATTCAAGGCTTTGTTTTCTAAGTATCCAACTTCTACCATTTCTTTTTTGATATATATTTCCCATTAGAAGACCTAATGCAGCACTACTACTGTTTTTATCTAAAGATGGATCTGCAATAGTTATTTGATACCCTAATTCAGAAAGTTCTATTGCGTTAAACTTTCCTATTATGCCAGCACCCACAATCAGTATATGTGGTTTTTGTAAATTCTCTTTTAATCTTTTCATTGATATATTAGATGTACTTACTTATTTGATTAAACAATTAAATTTTCCTTGAAACATCCCTCAATTATATTCAAAATTGTTTGTCCTGATCGTCCAGGCCTAGTAAGTCAGCTAACAAGCTGGATATCAAATTATGGTGGCAATATTAAGCATTCAGATCATCATACAGATCAAGATGCAGGACTATTTCTTAGTAGGATTGAATGGAACAGTATCCATTCATCAATTAATAGAAAGGAAATTTATGATAAATTTCAAAAAATTGCTGTTGATATAAATGGAAAATTTAATATTAATTATTCAGATGAGATTCCTAATGTTGCTATTTTTGTAAGTAAACAAAATCATTGTTTAATTGATTTACTTTGGCGTGTAAGAAATGGTGAACTCAAAATGAATGTCCCATTGATAATTTCTAATCATCCTGATCTTGAAAGTATTGCTAATGACTTTAATTCGCAATTTGTTTATTTTGATACTGCTAATTCTTCGAAATTTGATGTTGAAGATCAGATTTTAAAATTAATCAGACAATTTGATATCGATCTCATAGTACTAGCTAAATATATGCAAATTTTGAGTGAATCTTTTTTGCAAAAGTTTTCTTCAATAATAAATATTCATCATTCTTTCTTACCTGCTTTCAAGGGCGCTCAACCATATCATCGTGCATGGAAAAGAGGTGTTAAATTAATAGGTGCCACAGCACATTATGTAACTCAAGATCTCGATGAGGGTCCAATTATTGAACAATGTACTGTCAATGTAAGTCATAGAGATGAAGTTGATGATTTGATTCGAAAAGGTAGGGACATTGAGAGAATTGCTTTGGCAAGGGCTGTTAGATTACATTTAAATCATCAAGTTTTTGTTTATGAGAGCAAAACTGCTGTTTTTGATTGATAAAAATTCTTAATCCTCTAATTCAATCTGAATTTGTCTTTCATAAATTGATTCTTCATTAAATGCTCTTGCTATCAAGAAACTTGCAATACAGCTAATAAGAACGGGCTTCATAATTAATAAATTCTTTGTTAATGCAAAAGCTAAAAACATTGCCGTGATTGGCGTTCTTGAGCAGCCTGCTACGAAAGCACCCATTCCAGCAAATATATATGTACTTGGTGCATGACCTGTTGCTATTTCCACCCAGCTTCCCATTATTAGTCCAATAGCTCCACCCAAAGTGAGCATAGGATAAAACAGTCCTCCGGGCGCACCTGATGATGCAGCTAAACCTGTTGTAATAAATAGTATTAATACAGCTAAGAAGGCAATCCCAATACTGGTATTTTGTTCAGCTATTATTTTTTGCAATTCATCTAAATTATGAAAAGTGCTTGGTAAGAAAGAATAGATAGTTCCTAATATAAGACCACAGATACTCATTTTTAAAACAAATTTATTTTTATACCACCGTTTTCCAAGATTCTGCATTAGAAGAACATATCTGCTATATAGCTCTGCAAAAATTCCTATAATTACCCCAAGTAAAACCAAATAAATGAAATCAATTGGTAAGAAAAATACGGATGGGTCATATTCTTTTTGAATTAAAAATCCTAGGTTAAAATCAAATCCTCCTGCTTTAGGATCTAAACCTAAGGCTTGAATAATATCAGCAGAAGAATCCGCTATGAAGGTTGTAATCACAACTAATAATAAAACTACTGGTCGGGCAGAATTTAATAATTCTTCTATTGCATAAACAAATCCTCCAAGTGGGGCGCTAAAAACGGCAGCTATTCCAGCTCCGCCACCTGCAGCGACAATTACCCTTCTAAAAGCTAATGGAGCCTTCAGCCATTTTGCCATTTGCCAAGCAACAGACCCGCCCATTTGAACAGAAGGTCCTTCTGGACCCAATGGGAAGCCACTACCAATGGCAATAATGCCAGATATGAGCTTTACTAATCCTACTTTCAGATTCATTGGTACTTTTTTATGCCTTAAGAATCCCATTATTTGACTGACTCCTGAACCTTTTGCGGCTGGAGCAAAATTTTTAATTAAAAATCCTGCTAAGGCACCTCCAATAGCACCAAAAATTGGTAGAACTGCAATAGAAGGAAATTGGTCTAATAATGTCAATCTCCAATTGTTAATAAAATAAATTCCAGTTTTAAAAGATATGCTTGTTATGGATGCTCCTAAACCTGTCAATAAAAGTGATATGACTACTACAAAAGATCTTTGTTTGAGTAATTTTTTAATGCTACGAGAAGAGTTGTTACCTGTTTTTCGAATATTTTCTTTTATAAGGTTTTGCATAGTCCATGATTACTTTGACAAGCTGAAATCGCGTATTTCATCAAATTGAAGATAGCGATAAAGTTCATCTGAATATGGATTTATTTTATTTTTAGTAATATCCTGATATTCTTCTATTTCAGGGATTTTTCCAAGAAGTGCACAAACTGCTGCTAATTCAGCACTCCCTAAAAATACTTGAGCATTTTTGCCAAGCCTATTGTCAAAATTTCTTGTACTAGTAGAAAATACTATAGATCCTTCTTCTACTCTAGCTTGATTTCCCATGCATAAAGAACATCCAGGCAATTCTAATCTTGCACCACAATTTTCAAAAATTTCATAGTAACCTTCATTTTTTAGAGTTTCTTCGTCCATTTTCGTAGGTGGACAAATCCATAGTTTTGCTTTTAAATTTTTTACACCTTCAAGAACTTTTGCGGCAGCCCTATAGTGACCAATATTTGTCATACAAGAACCTATAAAAACTTCATCAATATTCGTATTTGCAACTTCAGCAATTTCCTTCACATTATCTGGATCATTGGGGCAGGCAACTATAGGTTGTTTAACTTGTGATAAGTCAATTTCAATTATTTCTTTGTAACTGGCATTCATATCTGGCTGAATTAATTCAGGTTTCTTTAACCAATTTTTCATATCATTAATTCTTCTTGTTATGGACTTTGAATCTTCATAATTGCTCTCAATCATTTTTTCCAGAAGGCAAATATTGCTTCTTAGGTATTCTTGAACAGTTTTCTTTGATAAAAGTATTGTGCTTCCAGCACATGATCGTTCAGCAGTCGCATCAGTTAGTTCAAAAGCTTGTTCAAGTTTTAAGTCAGGCAATCCTTCAATTTCCATAATTTTTCCGTTAAATATATTTTTTTTATTTGCTTTCTCAACAGTCAAAAGTCCTTTTTTAATCGCGAAGAGTGGGATTGCATTCACTAAATCTCGTAATGTTATGCCCGGTAATAAATCGCCCTTAAATTTTACGAGTACTGATTCTGGCATATTTAATGGCATTGATCCTATTGCAGCGGCAAAAGCAACAATGCCTGAGCCTCCAGGAAATGAAATTCCAAGCGGGAATCTAGTATGACTATCTCCACCTGTACCAACCGTATCAGGAAGGAGCATTCTGTTAAGCCAGCTGTGAATTATTCCGTCGCCAGGCTTTAGAGCCACCCCACCTCTTTGAGATATAAATTCAGGTAATTCTTTGTGTGTAAGTAAATCTACTGGTTTAGGATATGCAGCTGTGTGACAAAAACTTTGCATAACTAAATCTGCAGTGAATCCTAAACAAGCTAATTCTTTAAGTTCATCCCTAGTCATTGGCCCAGTAGTATCTTGACTTCCAACTGTCGTCATAATTGGTTCACAGGTCATTCCAGGTCGAACCCCCTCTAAACCGCATGCTTTACCTACTATTTTTTGTGCTTGAGTAAAGCCAGAATTAATTTCTTTTGGATTTTCTGGCCGGATAAATATTTCACTAGGTTGATAATCTAATTTGTTTCTAGTTTTGTCTGTGAGTGATCTTCCAATCATGAGATTAATTCTTCCTCCGGCTTGAATTTCATCAGTAATAGTTGATGGACATAAGTCGAATTGACTGATTACTTCTTCAGAATTGGTATTTTTTTCAATTTTTTTAATAACGCCTTCATAAGGAAATATTTTTATTAAATCTCCTGTTTTCATATGAGATACATCAGCCTCTATCGGAAGTGCTCCTGAATCTTGTGCGGTATTAAAGAAAATAGGAGCTATTTTACCGCCAATTATTATGCCTCCGGTTCTTTTATTTGGGACAAAAGGTATATCTTCGCCAATATGCCAAATCAGTGAATTTATAGCTGATTTTCTTGAACTTCCTGTTCCTACGACATCTCCAACATAAGCAATTTGTATCTCTTGCTTTTTAAGATTATCAAGAATTTCTAATCCATCTTGTTTTTTAAATTCGAGCATAGCCAATGCGTGCATTGGTATATCTGGACGTGTTGTCGCGTGAACTGCAGGAGATAAGTCATCTGTATTTGTCTCGCCATCAATTTTAAATACTAGACATGTAATTTCTTTCTGAAGAGCTTTTTTACTTTTGAACCATTCTGCATTTGCCCAACTATTCACTACCTCTTTTGCATAAATATTATTTTGAGATAATTCATAAATATCATTCGCTGAATCGTAAACAAGAATGATATTTTTTAAAACCTCTGCTGCTTTTTTAGCTAATGAATTATTTTTCCCTTTAAGTATTTCAACCAGAGAATTAACATTATATCCACCTATCATTGTGCCCAGTATTTCAATTGCTTTTTCAGGGTTAATGTATCTGCAACGTTTTTCGCCTTGAGCAATTGCTGTAAGCCAGCTTGCTTTAACATATGCTGCTTCATCAACACCTGGTGGTACTCTATTTATAAGCAAATCTAGGAAATATTTACTTTCGTCATTTGTGTCTTTCTCTAATAGTTGCGTAATACAATTTGTTTGTTCTGCATTTAGTGGTAATGGAGGTATGCCCTTAGAGGCTCTCTCAACTACGTGATCTTCATAATCTTTGAGCAATGTTTCCAATTTCTTCATTTGTAAGGTTTAATGCCTAATCTATTGTTATTTTTAATATTAATAAGAAGAGTATTCATAAATGCTTTTTTAAATATTTAAACTTCTTAATTATTCAATGCCGACTTCATCCAATAATCAATCTTTAGAAAAAACATCTGATTTACATGTTGTCGAAACACGTCCATTAATACCTCCAAGCAAACTTCATAATGATATCCCTTTAGATTATACCTCTGCTGATACTGTATCTAATGCTAGAAGATCAATACAAAATATTTTACATAATAATGATCCAAGGCTTTTAGTCATAGTAGGACCATGCTCAATACATGATATTGAGGCTGCTAAAGAATATGCAGGATATATAGATGAATTTAGAAAAATTTATAAGGATAAATTAGAAATTGTAATGCGAGTATATTTTGAAAAACCAAGAACTACAATCGGGTGGAAAGGATTAATAAATGATCCCCATTTAGATGATTCATATGATATTAATACAGGTTTACGAAGAGCTAGAAATTTACTATCTTATCTAGCAACTCTTGGTATACCTTCAGCTACAGAGTTGTTAGATCCAATTGTTCCGCAATATATTGCTGATTTGATCAGTTGGACAGCGATAGGAGCAAGGACTACTGAAAGTCAAACTCATAGAGAAATGGCATCAGGATTATCTATGCCAATAGGTTTTAAAAATGGAACGGATGGGTCTTTCGGTACAGCAATTAATGCGATGCAATCAGCTTCAAAATCTCATCATTTTTTAGGGGTTAATGATCAAGGTTATGCGTCTATTGTTAATACTACTGGTAATCCTGATGGTCATATAGTTTTAAGGGGAGGTTCCAAAGGAGTAAATTTCGAAAATCAACATGTAAAAAGTATTTCGTCTCAATTAAAAGAAAGTAGTCTCCCTCATAAAGTTATGATTGATTGTAGTCATGGAAATTCTAATAAAGATTATAGGAAGCAATCTGATGTACTAAAAAATGTGGCAAATCAAATTAGGGATGGTGAAAAAAATATTTTAGGAGTTATGCTTGAAAGTCATCTTAAGGAAGGTAATCAAAAACTCACAAAAAGAGAGGATCTTGAGTACGGTAGAAGCATTACTGACGCTTGTATTAATATACAGACCACAAAAACCTTGCTTGGTATTTTGTATGATTCAATTTTGTAATTTATAAACTTGTAATAAAAAAATTAAAGCAAAATGCTGCAGAGATTGGAACTATCAGGTTATCTACCCCTAAGATACTAAACTGCTCAAGAACGGTAGAAATAAAAGCAATAGTAAAGAAATTTAGGTTAAATGTATATTTTTGGAAATAACCTAAACTCAAAACTACTATCAAGCTTGTAAAGAACATAGTTAATGTTCCTAATACAGATTTTCTTTGGTTCAAAAAAGTCCAACTTTTCGATTGAAAGTTTTTTCCTATTAATCCTGCAAAGCCATCTCCAAAAGTCATTATAAAAAAACCAGCTACAAGAGCAGTAGGGTCTTTGTTCCAATAAAGAAAAATTAAAATAAATAAACTTAGACAATAAAATAATGTCCCGTAACTTTTTCTGTCTACATCTTCAATAGTTGGGAATAATTTTGATTGGTAATTTATGAAAGTTAATAATGAAATAAGTCCGGTAAAATAAAGTGCAGAGGTTTGATCAATATTTAAAAATTTTGCGAAAGGAATTAAAGGTCCTATTCCAATATGTATAATTTTTCTTAGTGCTTCTTTATTTTTTGGATTAAAACTTTTATAGATTATTGATATTAAAAAAATAAGAAATATATAAACTAATATAAAAGTAAATTTTAGCAATTTTGTTATGCTGCTTTTTGATGAGTAGTCATTACTCTCAGTTTTAATATTGCCTTTGCTTCTAGTTGCCTGACTCTTTCTCTTGAAACATTTATTTGTCTACCTATTTCGGCTAGAGTAAGTGGTTCTTCTCCATCTAAGCCGAATCTAAGTTTCATAATTTTTTGTTCTCTTTCATTTAATTGCGCAAGCCAAGTTCCTAAATGTTCTTTTTGGATAGTTCTATCCATACCCTCCATAGGTTCTTCTCCATTTGGATCGGGAATAAGTTCACCAAGAGTACTTCGATCTTCTTCACCTCTTGCATGTGCATCAAGAGAGGCGCATGGTGCACTTTGCGAGATTAAGTCCTCTAAATCTTTCTGCTCAATACCCATTGCGGTTGCCATCTCTAATCTGGTTGGCTGCCTCCCAAATTTATGTGATAATTCTCTTGAAATTCTTCTCATTTTGGATAATTTTTCACTTATATGAATTGGCAATCGAATTGTCCTTGCACTATTGTCAATAGCTCTAGTCATACCTTGCCTAATCCACCAATAAGCATAAGTAGAGAATTTATATCCCATTGCAGGATCAAATTTATCAACAGCTCTTTCTAGGCCTATTGCTCCTTCTTGTACCAAGTCTAATAACTCAAGACCTTGATTTTGATACTTCTTGGCAACTGATACTACGAGTCTTAAATTAGCAGCCATCATTCTATCTCTAGCTCTTTTGCCAATTTTAATTAGATGGCGGTTACGTGATGACTTTTCAATTTCTGGAGCTTCTAGCAATTTTTTCATGTTTTGAACATGATGTGCTAGTTCGATCTCCTCAGAAGCAGTAAGAAGAGGGACTCTTCCTATACTGCTTAAGTAATGACCTATAGAATCTGAAGCAAGTCTTACAGATTTCTTTTGGCTTTGTTTAGCACTTAAGCTGGATTTTGTTTTGCGAGTTTTGCCCGCAGTGTTTGGTAATCTAGGTTCTTCAACATTATTTTTTGAAGAACTATTTCCAGATTCCAGAGGGATCCCCATCACCCTGGCCTCCTAAAATGGATTTTTTAGAAAGTTAGCACTGAAATCGAGAGAAAAACTACTTTTGCGTTGAAACTTTAAAGACAAATTAAATTAATTTTATCGTTATTTCCTTAGAACTCTTGCTATGACAAGTTTTTGTGCAAATATAAAATTTTTAAAAATATTAAGTAATTTTTTAAAATGTTATAAAAATCAATAAATTTATAAATTTTTTACTAGATCAATTTGTGAGCGATTTGAGTTTGAATCGCCTCTCTTTTTTTTGTAATTACCATCTTTATTCATTACCCATGAGTAATAATTATCATCCATATAAGTTTGCAAAAGATTATGTAGTTGGGTTTTCAACTTTAAATCTTCTATAGGTGTAACAGCCTCTATTCTTCTATCTAAATTTCTCCTCATCCAGTCTGCACTGCCAATAAAAACTTCTGAATCGTTGTTATTGTAAAACCAAAAAATTCTCGAATGTTCCAGAAAATGTCCAATAATACTCGTGACAGTAATGTTTTCACTTAAATTCTTTTTTTGAGGATATAAACAACAAATTCCTCGAACAATGAGATTAATTTTGACTCCTGTTTGAGAAGCTAAATAAAGTAATTGAATAATTTCTGGGTCTACTAATGAATTCATTTTTGCAATAATTTCACCTTGTTTTCCTTTTTTGACATTTTCAATTTCTCTATTTATCAAAAAGATAAATTTCTTTCTTAATGATGTTGGAGAAACTAGTAATTTCTTATAAGTCTTTTGTTTCGAGAATCCTGATAAGTAATTAAATAATTCAATTAAATCTGAGGAGATATCAGGATCTGTTGAAAGTAATCCTATATCAGTATAAAAACGAGAAGTGTTTGAATTGTAATTGCCCGTTCCAATATGAAAATAATTTCTTAATCTTCCTTTTTCTTTTCTAACTACTAATGAAATCTTTGTATGTGTTTTAAAGCCCAGTATTCCATAAACAACATGAATTCCAGCCTGCTCGAGTTGTTTTGCCCATTGGATGTTGTTATCTTCATCAAATCTTGCTTTTAGTTCAACAAGGGTCATTACTTCTTTCCCATTTTCAGCGGCTCTCATCAAAGCGTTAATAATTGGAGAATCCTTTGAAACTCGATAAAGAGTAATTTTAATAGCTAATACTAAAGGGTCGTCAGCAGCTTGATTGATAAATTCTTCGACAGATGTTTTGAATAAGTCGTATGGGTGATGAAGAAGTATATTCTGCTTTCTAAGAATGCTGAAAATAGAGTTAAAGTTTTTATCTGTGGACGAATCTATTGATTTTAGTAATTGGTGCGTCTCTCCAATTGCTAAATTCTCTTTTAAATCTTCTCTATTAATTTTTGTGAGATAACTTAAATCATCAAGTCCTAATAAACTTTTGCAAAAATAAATATATTCCTCAGGTATTGCAATACTTTCGATAAGTAACTTTAAAATATTTTGTGGTATGTTTTTCTCTACCTCCAATCTAACTACATCTCCTCCTAATCTTCTTTTTTGTAAGCTTTGTTCAATTGCTAAAAGTAAATCGTCAGCTTCAAGTTCTTTCAACTCTAAATCTGCGTCTCTTGTTACTCTAAAAAAAGAATAATTGAGGCATTTCATTCCATTGAATAATGAATTGATATTGTTTCCAATTAAATCTTCAACAGTTATAAAAAAGTGTTCTTTATCTTCCTCATTTTCAATAATTTCATTGGGAATGAGTATAAATCTGCCTATATTCTTTGTTGGAATTTTTATTCTTACAAATTGATTTTTAGATTCTTCTCCATCATTAATTAGAGCAGCTAAATTAAGACTTAAATTACTGATAAAAGGGAATGGGTGAGCAGGATCAACAACTAATGGTGTTAATAAAGGAAAAATTGAAGTTAGGAAATAGTTATCACACCAATTTCTTTGATTTTCATTAAGTTCTTTATATTGTTTTATGAAAATACCTGCATTCTCTAGTTCATAATTTAATTCATTATTGATGAAGTTTTCTTGAAGGTTTGTTAGGCTTTTTACCTCTTTATTAATTTTTTGGAGTTGTTCTTTAGGTGTGAGACCATCAATACTTTTTTTTCTAATTCCTGCTTCAACCTGAGCTTTTAATGATGCAACTCTAACCATAAAAAATTCATCAAGATTATTACTGAAAATTGAAAAAAATTTAATTTTGTCTAGTACTTTATAGTCTTTCTCCATTCCAGTAAGAAGAACTCTTTTATTAAAGTCGATCCAACTTAATTCTCTATTAATATAATTTTTAACTTCGTTTTTCATTACAGTAATTTAATGTATTAATTATATGAAATTTTGTTATTTTTTCCTTCAGCAATCAGGTATATCATGAAAATTAAGATAATTGAACCTGCTATAAAAGGTGATTTAGGGCCAAAGCTATCATAAACTCTTCCAGCCATTGCTATTCCTAAGACTCCCCCAAGACTCTGGAGACCCTGAAGGTTACTTAGAATTGATCCTTGTTTATCAACGTCTAATTTTTTTGATATTAGTGCTCTCAATGAAGGCGTAATTAAACCCGCCCCAACGGCTAAAAACGAAACAGCTGTATAAATATTAATTGTTGCATTTTCTTTTGGAGCAGTTATTAAAAGTGAACATGCAACGAGAATAAAGCCTGATCCAACGAGTGTTAGTTTCATCTCTCCGAATTGCTTTACGAGAGGACCAATAAGTCCTCCTTGAACAATGATGGCAATAATTCCCACAACTACAAGAGTTCCGCTTGATGACTTAGTTGTCCAGCCCAAAGATTCTTGAAGGAAAAAAATCAGGATATTTGTTAATCCAGTAAAAGCAATAAAATAAATAAAAAATGCTAGCGATAATTTTTTGATCTTTTCTTCCTTGAACACTGTAAAAAGTTGTTTTAAGGGATTTTTAAGAATTGTTTTTAATTTATTCGAGGGACTATTTGGTTTTGTTTCGGGTAAATAGAAGAAAACTAAGAGAAAGTTTATGATTGGAATAATTGAAGCTATCAAAACTGGAATAATAAAATTATTATTTGTATTTTTTGCAAAAATCACAACGAAAATATTTCCTAAGAAAAAACTTAAACCAAAAGCTACACCAATAAGTCCAAATGTTTTTGCTCTTTTTTCAGGGCTTGAAATATCTGCAAGAATAGTTGTTGCTGTTGCTGCAGTCCCACCACTTAAACCATCAATAAGTCTTGCCAGGAATAATAAAAACAAAGGGATAGAGGCTATTGAATTTGACCAATTAAAAAGAACTGTAAAAGATAATATTGATATTCCTATTACTGAACCAGTAATACAAAAAAGAGTGACAGGTCTTCTTCCATATCTATCACTCATAAGTCCTATAAAAGGAGAAGCTGTAAATTGAGCTAATTGATAAGTGCATGATAATAAACCATATGTACTTGCTTTAGAGTCAAAAAGTAAAACAAAAGAGGGTAATATAGGTAACAGTATACTTTCACTTAAACGATCATTTAGAAGAGTTATAAACGCACTAAGGAGAGTAAATTTTTTATTTGGTTTTAATAAACTTTCTTTCATAATATTTACCTTCATTGCGATTAACTTTTACTACCATACTTGTTAATGGAGATTATTGTGCCCGGCATTGTTTATTTAGTTGGAGCAGGCCCTGGTGACCCTGAGCTTGTAACTCTTAAAGCTTTACGCCTAATAAAAAATTGTGATGCATTAGTTCATGATGCTTTAATTCCTGATGAAATAACAAAAGAGGCAGGAAAAAATACAGAAATTTTTCATGTAGGCAAAAGAGCTGGGAAGTGTTCTGTACCTCAGGCTGAAACTAATGCTCTTATTTTGAAATTGGCAAAAGAAGGCAAAAATGTTGTAAGGCTTAAAGGGGGAGATCCATTCGTTTTTTCTAGAGGTGGTGAAGAGGTATCGATTTTAGAAAAAAATGGAATTTCAGTTGAAATCGTTCCTGGTATTACTTCTGGGATAGCTGCCCCAACATATTTTGGTATTCCACTAACCCATAGAGATGCTGCGAGTTCCGTAACTTTCGTCACTGGACATGAGCGTGTAGATAAGGAAAAAAAGACAGTGAATTGGAGAGATTTAGCTCAATCATCAGATAGCTTAGTAATTTTTATGGGTATAAAAAATATTGAATATATTGTGGAAGAATTAATTCTAGGTGGTTTAGATAAGAATACTAAATGCGCTGTGATTCAAGAAGCTACTTTAAAAAATCAAAAATGTTTGATAGAGAAATTAGATAATCTTCCAGATAAAATCAAAGATAAAGAATTTTCAGCTCCATCAATTATCATTATTGGAAAAATTGTTGAATTTAAGGTTAATAACAATATAACTAAAGTCTCTGATGTCTATTTACCAGATATTAATAAAGTTCAACTATATAATAAATCCCAAAAGTAAATTGGATCGAATTTAGGTTTAAGCTTTAATCCATTAACTTGATTAATTTGTCTGCAAGATAAGCTATTAATTGCGACTATTATGTCATCATTTTGAAATTCTGGAGGAATTAATTCTTCTTTTACAATTTTCAATTTTAAAGCTTTAGAAATCATAATCCCCTCTAAACAGCCGCTCTCTTTTCTGGGAGTTATCCATTGATTATTTCTTTTAATTAGAAGATTAAATGTACTTCCACAACAAAGTTCACCTGACGTATTCAAAAGGATAGAATCATCAAATGATTTTTCATTAGCTTCTGTCAAAACTTGTATTGCCTGATTATATGAAAATGTTTTGCATTTACTTATAAGACTGAATTCATTTATTTTTTCTGATTGACTAATGCAAACGCTTATCGGATTAAAATCTGGTTTGATTCTGTAGAACTCAAGCCATATATTATCCAAATCTTTTGTCTCTGAAGTGCTATCAATTGTTAGTGTTCGACCTTCATTAGTTCCTCGACTACAGTTTATTCTTACTGAAGCAAATTGATCATTTTCAAGCGATAACTTTCTAATTCCATCTTGAATAAGTTGTCTCAAGATTAATTTATTTATTTTGAGATTAATATTTAAAATCTTGCTACTTTTTTCTAACCTTTTTAGATGTTCATCAAAAAGAATAGGTTTGTTTTCTTTTATCAAAATGGTTTCAAATATACCATCAGCAAATTTTAATCCTCTATTATTAGCAGCAATAAATATTCTATCAATATCCAACCATTGATCCTTGTGCCAGCCTAATGTTTCAATCATTTGAGTGAATCAATTAACGGTAAAAGTTTCCACTTTAGTTCATTAGTTTCCTCTTCAGGGTTTGAGTCAATAACTATTCCGCAACCAGCATATATATTGATTTTTTTGTCTTTAATTAAAAATGATCTTATTAGTATATTGCTGTCAAACTCTCCATTCCAGTCAAGCTTCAAAAATGAGCCACAGTATGGTCCGCGTTCACATTCTTCTAATTCAAAAAGCCTCTGGCATGATCTTAATTTAGGTGCTCCAGTTATAGAGCCCCCAGGCCAACAAGCTTTTAGTAAATCAATCCAGTTCTTGTCTTTTTTTAATTTGCCTCTGATAACTGAAGTTAGATGATGAACTGTTAAGAAACTTTCAAGTTTTAATATTTCTGGCACGATAATACTTCCTGTTTCGCAAACTTTACTTAAATCATTTCTTATTAGGTCAACAATCATAATATTCTCGGCTCTATCTTTTTCGTTCGTTATTAAATCGATAGCATTAAGTGCGTCTTGATTTAAATTCTTATCTCTGGATCTGGTTCCTTTGATAGGTCTTGATTCTACAAAATTTTTATCATCTATTTTTATAAATCTTTCTGGCGAGGTAGATAATACAGCCTCTTTAAAATTATCATTATTTATTATTATTCCTCCAAAGGGAGCTCTTAATTTCCTTCTTATTTTCAAATAAATATCTAGAGGATTATAGTTTTTGGAAGATTCAATTTCACATTTAGTTGTTAGGTTTGCTTGAAATATATCCCCTAGGGAAATTAATTTTTTCAATTTTAGAATATTTTTCTGAAATTTTTCAGCCATTTCGTCAAAATTGATTTTTGAAAAATCAAAATTCAAATTTGTTTTAATAATATTTTTTTCTTCAATATTTTTAATATTTTTGATTATGTTTTTATAATTCATCAGTTCAGATGAGTTTGTGCCTTCGATAATTATTTCTTTTTTTATTAGATTACATTTAATGATTGGATCATATGATGCAATCCATAAAGTTGCCATATCAGATTTTCGCCATGGGTTTTTGGGTTCTATGAAAACTCCAGCTTCATAACTTAACCATCCGATCCAAAATCCTTTTTCAATATTTCTTAAATTGCTAAATGGATTATTAGTTTTGTCTGAGTTATTGATATCTCTTGATTGGATTATTTGCTTAGGGTTAATTCCTATTATTGACCATTCCCCATTTTCTTTGCCATCACTGTCTAGCCAAGCTAATCCTTTATCTCCGAATTTTTTTGTTAGATGATGCGTAATCAGTGCTGGATCTATCCATTTTTCTAGAATTATTTTTTTTATTTTCATTTTTTATTATTGTTATTAAGCCATTTTTCATAAGCGGCATTTCTAATTCTGCAGCTATCACACTTACCGCATGGTTTTGAATTACCCAAATAACAACTCCATGTTTTATCTAAAGGGACATGATTATCAAAAGCTAATTTAATAATTTCCTCTTTATTTAAATCTAATAGTGGTGTCCAAAGTTTTATTGGATTATTTTCTCTTCCTCTTTTATTGGCTAAATCTGCTAATTCTTGAAATTTTTTAATGTAGTCAGGTCTACAATCTGGATAACCAGAGTAATCTAGTGCATTAACTCCTAATCCTATAAAATCGGCATCTATTGCTTCGGCATAACTTAGTGCAACGGAAATAAATATAGTATTTCTCCCAGGAACATAAGTATTTGGAATTTTATTAGTTTGTACTCCTTCTATTGGAATATTTTTTTGAGTATCAGTTAATGACGAGCCTCCCCATAAAGATAAGTCAAGCTTAATGATTTTAAATTCTTCGATATCAAAGTGTTTGGCAATTATTGATGCAGAATTTAATTCTTTTTTATGACGTTGACCATAGTCAAATGAAAGGCCAAAAATTTTAGCTTCGGATTTTTTGGCGATACCAGTAACTGTAGAAGAATCTAAACCTCCAGATAATAAAACTACTATCGATTTATTTTTAAGAGTCATATGATTTCAATTAATTTTTAAGTATTTGTGAGTTTGCAGGCTCAATTTCCAATCGGGGTTATTTTTTACGAAATCAATAGCAAGAGAAAAACCATTCGCATTGTTCCATGCTGGCTGTAAATAAAAGATTTTATCTTCTTTTTTTAAGCCATCTTCGCTTTTAGAGAGTTGATATTGTTTTAAAGTTTCTTTTTTTATTTGAATAGCAAATTCAATATCTTCTATATCATTTATAATTATTTTGATTTCATTACAGTTTTTTAAAAAATAATTTTTTGGAGGTGAGTGTCTTTTAGGAGATAAAGTAATCCAGTCATAGCTTCCTGATATCGAATTAACTCCACTTGTCTCAATATGAATCTTCATTGGCTTTTGTTCTTCTCCCATCGTCATTTTTTTTATGGCTTTGCAAAAATTATCCAAGTTATGTTGTAAAGGTTCTCCCCCCTGTAATAACGCAAAAAGATGCTCCTTTTTTTCTGGCAATTTTTATGCGATCTATTATTTTTTCAATTGATATAGAAGGGTGTTTTTTCTCGTCCCATGAATTCTTGGTATCGCACCACGAACATCCAACTTTACATCCGGCTAATCTTACAAAAAAAGCACTTTTCCCAGCGTGATAACCTTCACCCTGTAATGAATGAAATTGTTCGACTAAGGGTAAGAAATTTGTCATTTTCATTCAAAAAAATAAAGAATATTAATTTGATTGAGTTAACTTATCTTGAGAGGCTTTTATTAAACCTTTAAATAAAGGATGAGGTTTGCCAGGTCGTGATAAAAACTCAGGATGATATTGACAGGCTAAGAAGTATGGATGATTTTCTAACTCAATTAACTCAACTAATCTGCCATCTGGTGATGTACCACTAATTTTGTATCCAGAATCTAAAAAACTTTGTTTGTAGTAATTATTAAATTCGTATCTATGTCGATGTCTCTCATAAATAACATCTTCATCATATAAGTTTTTTCCAGTTGTATTTTTTGTCAATCTACATGGATAAACTCCAAGTCTCATTGTCCCACCTAAATCAACTACATCTTCCTGTTCTGGTAATAAATGTATCACTGGATTTGGAGTGTTTGGGTCTAGTTCTGAACTAGATGCATCTGGAAGATTAGCTACATTCCTGGCCCATTCTATAACTGCACATTGCATACCAAGGCACAAACCTAAAAAGGGAATTTTATTTTCTCTTGCGAATTTTATAGCCGAAATTTTTCCATTGACTCCTCTATTGCCAAATCCACCGGGTACGACAATTGCATTAACTTCATTTAAGTAAGTTTCTGCTGAATTTTTTTCTATCATTTCAGCACTTACCCAATGTAAATCTAATAAAGCCTTTTGTTCAATGCATGCATGTCTTAAAGCTTCAACAACGGATAAATATGCATCTCCAAGTTCAATGTATTTACCTACTAAAGCAACTTTGATTGGAGCTCCAGGATTTCTTAGGTTGTGTATTAGTTCCTCCCAATTTTTCAAATCACATTTTTTATCTTCAAGGTCTAAATAATTCAGGGTTTCTTTGCATAAACCTTCTTTTTTTAAAGAAAGAGGTACAGAATATATACTGTCTGCATCTAAAGCTTCAATTACAGAGTTCATACTGACCCCGCAAAAACCACTAAGCTTCTTTTTAAGAGCTTCATTGATAGCTTTATCACTTCGGCATACAAGTAAATCTGGCTGAATTCCAATTGATCTTAATTCTTTCACTGAATGTTGTGTTGGTTTAGTTTTTATTTCGCCAGAGGTTTTGATGTAAGGAAGTAATGTTACGTGTATGTATGCAACATCGTTCCTTTTGACATCATTTTTGAATTCTCTTATTGCCTCTAAAAAAGGTAGAGATTCAATATCACCAACTGTTCCACCAATTTCAGTAATAATAATATCTGCATTACTGTTGGCGGCTACTCTATGAATTCTTTCTCTTATTTCTCCCGTTATGTGAGGTATTACTTGCACAGTTCCACCGTCATAACTACCTCTTCTTTCTTTATTGATAACTGCTTGATAGATAGATCCCGTAGTCACACTATTTAACCTAGTCATTGCAGTATCAGTAAATCTTTCATAGTGACCTAAATCTAGATCGGTTTCAGCCCCATCTTCGGTTACAAATACTTCTCCATGTTGGAAAGGGCTCATTGTTCCTGGATCAACATTTAGATATGGATCTAGTTTTAATATTGAAACACTATATCCTCTAGACTTTAATAATCTTCCTAAGCTTGCAGCTACAATTCCTTTACCAATGCTAGAAACTACTCCTCCCGTGACAAATACAAATTTTGACATTAAATATTTTTAATTAAGCACAGCTTCATTATATTTTATTTAAACAAAAAACTTTTAGAACATCCATATATATTCTTATTCATCAATTGTTATTTCAATATCTAATTCTTTTAATTGTGATTCAGAGACATTTGAAGGTGCATTTGTGAGAAGACATTTTGCTTGTTGATTTTTTGGAAAAGCAATAGTTTCTCTGATTGAATCTGCACCAATGATTAGCATAGTAATACGATCCAATCCAAACGCTATTCCACCATGAGGAGGAGCACCCATTTCTAAGGCTTCTATTAAAAATCCAAATTTTTCATCAATCTCTTTATCAGTAAGTCCTACCGTTTTCAGAACCTCTCTTTGTAAGTTCGCTTCATGAATACGTAAAGAGCCACCTCCTAACTCCAATCCATTGAGAACTAAGTCATAAGCATTTGCTGTAGAGCCCTTAATTTCTTTTTTCAAGTTTTCAGAATTTTTAGATTTTATATTTTTTGGAGAACAAAAAGGATGATGTAAAGCTTCATATCTATTTTCCTCTTCATTTCTCTCAAACATCGGGAAGTCAGTTACCCATAAGAAATTCCATTTACTTTTATCAATGAGATTTAAGTCTTTTGCGATATATTGTCTAACCCTATCTAATGACTGATTGACAATTTGTTTATCTCCAGCTCCTAAGAGGATTAAGTCTCCATCTTTTGCTTCTGTGATTTTTAAAATATCATCTATATGCTCTTCACTTAAATTATTTTTAATTGCCCCAATAGTCTCAAGCTCATCTCCTTTGACCCTTATAAAGGCCAAACCACCAGCTCCTGCATCTTGAGCTACTTGGAAGATGTCACCTCCTGGTTTAATTCTTACGTTGCTAATACTTGAATTACCTCCTTTGACTGTTATGGATTTTATATAACCTCCAGACTTAATTGCCTTGGTGAAAATATTAAATCCAATATCACCTAATACTTCTCCTAAATCTTTTAATAACATTTGATATCTAGTATCTGGTCTATCAGTGCCGTAATTATCCATTGCTGTCTGCCATGACATTCTTGGAAAAGCATTATTAAAATTAATATTTAACACTTCTTTCCATATTTTTTTTATTAGTTTTTCATTAAAAGAAATTATTTCTTCTTCACTAATAAAGCTCATCTCAATATCTAATTGAGTAAACTCTGGCTGTCTATCTGCCCTTAAGTCTTCATCACGGAAACATTTTGCGATTTGATAATACTTGTCCAGGCCTCCAACCATTAAAAGTTGTTTAAATAGTTGTGGGGATTGAGGTAAAGCAAAAAATTCTCCATTTGAAAGACGTGCAGGAACAAGAAAATCGCGAGCGCCTTCTGGGGTTGACTTTGTAAGTAATGGGGTCTCTACTTCTGTAAATCCAAAATTATCAAGAAATTCTCTTGCAACTTTAATA
>CACGEL010000005.1 GCA_902572065.1 uncultured Prochlorococcus sp. | reverse complement strand
GCTCTTCTTTTGATAATGAGTTGAATTTGATTTCTAGTTTATCATTCACAATTTTTTCATATTTTTTTCTATAACGCTTTCTTTGTTCCATAAAAGTCATTTTGCCATTAACAACTCTAAAAACGTAAGACGAAACCCATGTCATAACAATCACAATCAAGATAAAGTTTGAAATAGTGCTGGCTGTGAAATTATATATACCAAATTGAGGAGATAATTTGTAACTTATTATTCCTAAAAGAGATATTAATAATCCTATTTGTAGAACTTTACCTTTAGTCAATTATTTACCCTTTACCATTTCCTCTTAATCTAAGATTTAAAAATGGAGAAAATAAAATTAAACCTGGAAAAAAAAGGAATACTAAGCCATAAATTCCTAATCTTTCTAATTTGCCCATAACATTCCATCTATTATTCATCCAGTAAAAAAGTATTAACGGGATAATCAACAAATAAAAAGAAATAATACCAATGTAGGTAATCAAAGTAGCAAATGAATTATTAAAAATACTTTCCATTTAAATACTGGATAAATTAGTTAAAACATAACAATTATTAAAAGTTATCGTAAGAACTAAAAATAAATAGTTGAAATATGGGAGTGGGGGGACTTGAACCCCCACGAGCTAAAGCGCTCGACGGATTTTAAGTCCGGCGCGTCTACCAATTCCGCCACACTCCCAAAAGGAATTTGCGCTTTTTAATCGTAGCTGAAAGCAACCCATTTAACCAAGAAAAATTGGAATATTTACACTTTTGTTGAATGGTCATATTAAATTTAATTTTTTAATTAACTATCCCTTCGACTTGCCATTTTAAAGTTTCACCTGCGTGAAATGGTTTTATTTGTCCTACAATGTTTTTTTCTTCAAAAACATCGATAAATTCCACTATTTTATTGGAGCTAGATACTAATTTTAATTTTTCTTTATTTGGGGACAAATTATAAAAATTAGGGCCATTCAAACTTGCGAACTTTTCAAAATTATCGAGAGCATTCTCCTCTTCAAATACTGTTAAATAACTTTCTATAGCCACTGGTGAATTAAAAATTCCTGCACAACCGCACAAAGCTTTCCACTTTCTAAGATGAGGAGCAGAATCAGTTCCTAGAAAAAAACATTCTTTCCCACTTGTTGCAGCTTTCCTTAAGGCTATTCTATTGTTTTCCCTCTTAGCGACTGGTAAGCAGTAAAAATCGCTATTTAAGCCTCCAAAAAACATTGCATTTCTATTTATATGCAAATGATGCGGAGTTATAGTAGCTCCAATATTATTTTCTTGGACGAAATCAACCGCATATGAGGTAGTTATATGTTCTAAAACAATTTTTAATTTTGGAAACCTTTTAATTATAGGTTGAAGTTCTCTATCTATAAAGACTTCTTCTCGATCAAAAACATCTACTTCAGAATCAGTCACTTCTCCATGAATTAATAGAGGCATTCCTGACTCTTGCATTGATTCAAATATCTCATATAGATTTTCTATTTTCTTAACTCCATGACTGGAATTTGTTGTAGCATTAGCAGGATATAATTTTGCTGCGAAAAAGACATTATTTTTGAAACCATTTATTAATTCTCCTTTGTTAGTCTCATCAGTAAGATACATTGTCATTAATGGTTCAAACTTAGAATTTTTAGGCAACGCTTCAGCAATAAATTTTTTATAAGAAATAGCCGCATCAATTGATGTAACGGGGATTTTAGTATTTGGCATCACGATAGCTCTCCCGAAATACTCGGATGTGAAATGAATAATATTTTTTAATACAAAACCCTCTCTTAAATGTAAATGCCAATCATCAGGTTTTAATATGGTTAATGTCTTCAAAATTTTAACTATTTAATTAATTTTAACAGCAAATAAAATTTGACAATAAATTATTGATATTCGAGGATAGTTATTAATCAATTATTGAAGATTTAATTATCTAAACAAAGAATTAAATATGAGCGACTTTTTATTTCCAATAATAGAAATATTAGTAGGTGTAATTTTACTTTTTGGAGGAGGAGAATTCTTTATTCAAGGCGCCATAAGTCTATCTTTGATTTTAGGAATACCTCAAATAGTAATTGGTCTTACAGTTGTTTCTCTCGGTACAAGCTCTCCTGAATTATTAGTAAGTTTAAATTCAGTTTTTAAAGGCAGTGATTCGCTTGCCGCTAGCAATGTAATAGGGAGCAATATTTTTAATGTTCTTGTAGTTTTAGGTATAAGCTCATTGATAAGACCTCTTAAAGTAAGAAGCAGAATAGTCAGAAGAGATGTTCCTCTTTTAATGGCCATTTCTTGTGCAGTTTGGGCAATGTCATCAACTGGATTATTAACATTGCAAGCAGGTGTCTTTCTAATATTTTGTCTAGTCTTAAATACAATATGGGAAATTAACACCATAAATGAGAGAGAAGAGGATACAAAAAATGCTGAACCGGAGATAGAAGAATTTAATGAAAATAACAAAGGGAAGCTAAACATTTTACTAAAGTTGATATTAGGCATATTTCTTTTAAGCTTTGGTTCTAATATTTTAGTAAATGGTTCCCGGACGCTTGCTACTCTTTTTGAGGTAAATGAAATTGTTATCGGTTTGACTATTGTTGCCACTGGAACATCTCTGCCAGAACTAGTAACTTCATTAATAGCCGCATTTAAAGGTAAAACAGATCTTGCAATTGGGAATGTAATAGGAAGCAATTTGCTCAATCAACTACTAATCCTTGGAAGTTGTAGTATTTTTTCAGGATTTAAAGGCTTATCAATTGAACAAAGCCTAATAAAAGTTGATCTACCTTTTATGCTTTTAACTACCTTTGCTTGCTTGCCAATTTTTTGGAGCAAAGGAAAAATTTCCAGATTTGAAGGATTTATTTTGCTAAATCTTTATATTTTCTACATTCTCGATAAGATATTATTCTTGAATGGATTTAATTATCTTCTTGAATTAAGAATTATTTTATTTATTTATTTCTCATTACTTATTCTTTATCTCTTTGCTCAAGAAAAATTCAAATTTTCTAAATCATAATTAATTAGATATACATGGTCACAAATTCTTCTGAAATAGTTGGATGCAAAGCCATAGTAATATCAAAGTCTTTTTTTGTTATGCCTGCGTTTAATGAAATTGATACCATTTGAATAATCTCAGAAGATGTTTCTCCAAACATGTGACATCCCAGGACTTTGTCAGTAAGCTTATTCACTACAATTTTTAACATGCATTTTGATTTATTCTTTTTAAAAGTATTTGACATAGGAGTAAATTTACATTTGAAAATTTTTATATTTTTCTCAGAGTAAATCTCTTTCGCTCTTTTCTCACTTAAGCCAACTGTTGAAATTTCAGGAATAGTGAAAACGGCCTTAGGGATATATTCATAATTTACTTTTCTTTTTTTATCATTAAAAAAATTATCCGAAAAAACTCTACCTTGTTCTATTGCTACTGGGGTTAAGTTTGGTCTATTTATGATATCGCCAACCGCAAAAATATTAACATTGCTTGTTTGATTAAGTTCATCAACATCTAAATAAGGGCCATCCATCCTTAGATTTAAGAATTCCAAATTTAAAGGCCGAAGATTTGGTTCTCTACCTGTAGCAATAAGTATATTATTAGTTTGGATCTTATCTCCTGAGTCTAAGGTGGACTCCAAATTACCATTAATACTTTCGATAGACTTTAATTGTTTTTTGGATATTATATTTATGCCAGCAAAAGCTGATGCTTCCTCTAAGCATGAAGATAAATCCTCATCAAAACCATTAAGTAATCTTTCTCCTCTAATTAATTGAGTTACCTCAGTACCTAAATTCCTGAAAATCGAAGCAAATTCACAGGCAATATATCCGCCTCCAACTATTAATATTGATTCAGGGAACCTATCCAATTCAAAAATATCATCGCTTGTCCATGCCAAATCTATACCAGGAATATTTAATTTTTTTGGTTTCCCTCCAACTGAAATAAGAATTTTTTTTGAACTTATTTTTTTTAGGATTTTATTTGTCTTTGGACAAATTATTTCTAATTCATTTTGAGATATAAATCTTCCTAAGCCCTCAAAAACACTAACATTCAATTTATCTAAAGAATTTTTATGTAAATCACTTAATCTTGAAACCTCTTCTCTAACATTCTTCAATAGAATATTGGAATTAAAACTAATGCCTTCACTTTTTAATCCATATCCTTCAGAAGAAGTCATATTTTTCTTATTTTTAGCTGCATAAACCATCAACTTTTTAGGGACACATCCCCTTATTACACAAGTTCCCCCTATTTTATTTACTTCTATAATTGCAACTTTTGCTCCATAACTTGCCCCACGTTTAGCCGCCGCCAGTCCCCCTGATCCAGCGCCAACAACAATTAAATCGAATTGAGATTCCAAGACTTTTTTTAATCAATTATTATAACGTAAGTTTATAACTTAAATTCAAGAAATGAATGAGATTTTGACATGGCAAGATTTAAGTAAATTCAAAGTTGAAGATTTCGATAGAGTTAATGGTATTAATAATTCCTACTCAAATTTAAGATTATTTGGTTATTCCGAAAATGATGTTACGGTTACCCTTTATAGGGATCGACATTCATGGTGTCCTTATTGTCAAAAAATATGGTTATGGCTTGAATTTAAAAGAATTCCTTACAGAGTCAAAAAAATAAATATGTTTTGCTATGGCCAAAAAGAAAGTTGGTTTCTTGATAAAGTCAGCTCAGGCAAATTACCTGCCATTGAATTTAAAGGGCAAGTTATAACTGAAAGCGATAACATCATAGCTTTCTTAGAAAATGAATTCGGAGCACTAGGATCTTTTATAACATCAAGTAACCTTAGAGAAACGCGAGCATTAGAAAGAGAAATCTTCAGATATTGGTGTAGTTGGCTTTGCCAAAAAAGCTTTAATTTTATTGATAATTCCTTTAGAAAAAAAAAATTTAAAGAATCTATTTCTAAATTTGATGAAACCTTGCGTAAATCAAAATCAGGGTTTATTGATCCATCTGTATCTAATTCAGGTGAGCTAGAGCCTGGTATTGGAGATATAATTTTTATTCCTTATATGGAGAGAATGAATGCATCTTTAATTTATTACAAAGGATTTAATTTAAGGTCTAATTTCCGATATGTAGATAAGTGGCTTACCCTCTTTGAAGGGGGAAGCACTTATAGAGGAACACAGGGAGATTTTCATACACACTCTCATGATTTACCACCGCAAATGGGTGGATGTTACAAAGAAAGAAATGAAGAACAGCTCTCTTTCTCTAATTTAATAGATACTGGAGAAGGTCTTGGTAATTTTGAACTTAATAAAAATTATGATTCAAAATATTACGCTAAAATTGCTCTTAAAAGAGTAATAAAGCATAAAGATAATTTAATTAAAGCAAACCCATACAATAAAGAATTCTTTGATGAATCATTAAGATCAGCCCTTACACATATGATTACAGGTGAGTTGAAAGTCCCTGAAACTATTGGAAGTAAATCTTTAAGATATTTAAAAAATAGAATTTCAGTACCAAGAGATATGCCACTTATTTCTGCAAGATTATTTAGGCAGTCTTTAAATAAAATAGAATCACTTTGTCAAAATAAAGAAATAGATATGATACCCATTAAGCATCGATATGATCAAGATCCTGCGAAATTCATATTGAATTAAAGATTATAAATTTTTTCTTGAATCGATTTGAAGTAAATCCTTTATTTTTTGTACTTGACTTGCAACATTAGGATCACTTGACAATTTTTTTTCCACTTGCTCAATTGCATACATAACTGTTGTGTGGTCCTTACCTCCAAATTCATCTCCGATTTTTGGA
The DNA here is from genome assembly GCA_902572065.1 of uncultured Prochlorococcus sp. The sequence continues at coordinate 29,823 of CACGEL010000005.1, read as the reverse complement.
AGGCTTAGATCAGTTCCTTGCCTCATGAGATACATACCAATTTGCCTTGCCTGACTAACTGGCTTTCTTCTACTTGAACTGACTAATTCTTCAGCTGAAACCTCAAAGAAATCAGAGACTTTTTTAATTACCTGCTTAGGAGTCACTACTACTCCAACACTATTTGGATCAAGCATTGGAGCAATTGATTGCACAGTCATAGGTAATCCCGTTATTGATGCAAATGCGACTGCCCTAGTAAAAGCCCCCTCTAACTCTCGAATATTTGAAGAAAATCTTCCTGCGATAAATTGAATCAAATCTCTAGGAAGATTCATTCTTTCTTGTTCTGCTTTTTTCTGTAGTATTGCCATTCTTGTTTCTATATCAGGTGGCTGTATGTCAGCTATTAATCCCATTGAAAATCTAGAGATTAGCCTTTCTTGTAATTTAGGTATTTGACTAGGAGGCCTATCACTTGCGATAACGATTTGTTTGCCTGCTTCATATAAAGCATTAAAAGTATTAAAAAATTCTTCCTGAGTATATTCCTTACCCTCTAAGAATTGAATATCATCAATTAATAATAGGTCTACCGATCTATATTTATTTTTAAATGCATGCATTCCATCTTTTCTTATCGATTGAATTAAATCACTACTAAAAGTTTCAGTTGAAACATATAAAACTTTTGCTTCTGGATCAATTTCTACTCGATAATGACCAATAGCTTGCATTAAGTGAGTCTTACCAAGGCCAACACCACCACAAATAAATAATGGATTAAATTCTCTTCCTGGAGATTCTGCGACTGCTAAAGCTGCCGCGTGTGCCATTCTACTATTAGGACCTACTACAAATCTTTTGAAGACATAACGTGTATTTAAAGAATGAGACTTTTTTGATCTATTGATTAAATTATTACCCTGAATTGTAGAAAAAGATTTTGTTTGAGATCTAATACTTTGTTGGCTAACAGAATCAGGAATATTTGAATTATTATTTATGTTAGTTTCAGACTTAAAAATTACTTTTACATTATGTCCACAAATTTCTTCTGCAGCTTTTTCAATAGTTTGACTGTAATTTTTTCTGAGCCAATCACTTGTAAAGTTATTTGGAGTAATCAAAGTTAATAAGCCATTTTCAAAACAATTAAATTTAGCTGGCCTTATCCAGGTTTCGAAGGAAGGCTTACTTAAATTCTTTTGAAGTAATTGTTGAACTTCTGCCCAAATAGGATTGGTTGCTTGCACTAAATTTATTCAATAGATATTTAATCTAGTAGGGATTTATTAATTGGTCATTCTCAAATCATAAGATCACGATAAATTTAAAATTTATTAACAATGCATATTATAAATTAAAAAAAAATTATTTTATAAGCCCTATAATAATGACAAGTTTTTAAGTTTTATTGGATAAAGCACTGCTCATTGTGATGGCTAAGTGGCATGGGTATGGTCGTTGTAAATCCAGATTATCAAGAGAGATAGGAAAAAATTGTTCTTCAAAAGTGCAAAGAAAAATGACAGAACATACAGTTTCAGTTGCTAAATCTATCGAAAAGAAGGGTTTAATTGATATCTCCTTAGCTATAACTGGTCTTGGATTCAAAAAGAGTAAAAGATGGTCTAATCAGTTAGGAATTCGAAACTTTAACTTACAAGGGAAAGGATGTTTAGGAGAAAAGATGAGAAGACAAATTCTCATATATAAAAAATTAAACCGAACAAAAACAAAAAATATTATTTTAATAGGGACTGATCTTCCAGATTTATGTCACATGGATTTATTAAATACCCTTACAAAACTTAAAAAAAATGATCTTATTTTAGGTCCATCAAATGATGGAGGATATTGGCTTATTGCTTTTTCAGCAAAATTATTATCTACTGACTTATATTTACCTTTTATAAATATAAAATGGAGTAGCAAAGATGTACTTAAACAAACTATAAATAACTTTACTTCAATGGACTTAAAACATGATTTTCTTCAGAGAAGAATCGATATTGATACAATGTATGACATCGAGAAAAGAGAATAATTAAGTTGCCTAAAATCTCAATTATTATTCCTACATATAATGAATCTCAATATTTACCATTACTTCTTTCAGATTTATCAATATTTAATGAGGGAATAGAAATTATTATTGTCGATTGTAATAGTAATGACAAGACTAAAGATATAGCAAAAATTTATAGAACAAATATACATAAATCTAAAAAAAAAAATAGGGGATTACAATTCAATATTGGAGCAAACAAAGCTAAGGGAGAATGGTTTATTTTCATACATGCAGATTCTAGGCTTAATCAAGATTGGTTAAAAAAATTGAAGTCAGTAATTGGGGACCAGAAAAATATTATTTATTTTTTCAAATTCAAAATTAGCAATAAAAAGATCATATATAGATTTCTTGAACTATTAGTAAACCTTAGAAGCTTCATTTTCAAAAATCCATATGGAGATCAAGGACTAATAATTCATAGAGGAGCATATTTTAAAAATAAAGGTTATAGAAAAATTCCTTTGATGGAAGATTTAGATTTTACAAAAAGATTAAAGAAAAATGCACAGTTAAAAATGTTAACAACCATTCCAATATATACAAGTAGTAGAAAGTGGGAAAAAACTAATTTTATCTTTCAAGCATTCAAAAATTGGAATTTAAGGAAAAGGTGGTTAAGAGGGGAATCTATAAAATCTTTATATGATGATTACTATAAAAATTAAATTAATTTGCATACCAAAAAGCACATTTTGAACCTTTTGGTTCCAAGACCCAACCTTGTTTTTTATAAAATGAGACTACCTCGGCATCAGCGAAAAGAGTAACCTTTGATATCCCAATTATTTTTAGTTCTTTCAAGATATATTTCATCATTTCTTTACCTAAACCTAATCCTTGATATACAGGATTAACAGCAACATCCCATATAGTTGCTTCAATAACCCCGTCACCAGTACATCTAGCAAAACCTACAAGCCTAGGGAATTTTTCATCATGACGCCATAAACCTACCACTAAAATACTAAATTCTAAAGCTCTTTTTACTCTCCTTATTGGCCTCCTACTCCATCCAACAGTCTGTAAAAGTTGATCTAACTCTATAAGATCAAACTCCTTATATTTACTACAGACAAAAATCTCTTCTTTATCTTTAAGAGTGAATTCAAAAGAATTCAAACCATAATATTTATTGAGCTCATCTTGTGAAAGAGTATTTGATTTCTTGGTTGATGATCCCTTGTTTCTAAAAATCATTAAAAACTAGCGAATCCTTTTTCTTGAAGCTCAGAGAGCTGGAAATATAAACCCTTTTTGAGCCTGAGCTCTCTATGATTTCCCTCTTCAATTAAAGCTCCACCTTTTAAGACCAATATCTTATCAGATTTTTCAATAGTAGCTAACCTATGTGCAATTACTAATGCCGTTCTTTTATTCAAAATCCTTTCAAGATCTTTTTGCAAAGTAGCTTCTGTAGAGGGATCCATAAATGCAGTAGCTTCATCCATTATTAAAATAATTGGATTTCTTATTGCAACTCTTGCTACTGAGAGAAGTTGCCTTTCTCCTGATGAGAGATTACCCCCTCTTTCTCTGAGATGAGTATTTAAACCACTAGGCAACTTTTTCAATAAAGTATCTAAACCCAATTCTTTACAAATATTTTCTAATTCCTGATTATTAATATCTGTATTTAACTTTAAGTTATCGGCAACATTTCCACTAAAAATAAAAGTATCTTGTAGCACTACACCAAGCATATTTCTAAGTCTTGAAATTGGTATATCTTTGATGTTTACATCATCTATTAGAATTTGCCCATCTTGAGGTTCATATAGTCTGCAAAGCAACCTTATAATTGTTGACTTACCAGAGCCAGTTGGGCCAACAAAAGCTACATGTTCTCCTGGATTAACTAAAAATGATAAATCTTTTATTACATTTTCACCTTCTTTATAGAAGAAATTGACATTACGAAATTCAATCTTACCTTTAAATTTATAATTCTTACTTACAATACCTCCTGAAAGTTGTTGAGAAGAAAAAGAGTCTTTAATCTCAATTTCTTCCTCTAGCAATTCATTGATCCTCTCTACAGCAGTCAGCCCTCCTTGAATCTGTGTAAATCTCTCAGCTAATTGCCTTAAAGGCTCGAAGAGTCTTTGGGAGTAAAGAATAAAAGTTGTTAATGTTCCTAAACCAATATTACCCGAAGTTACTAGATACCCTCCCACAGCTAATACCAAAGATACTGCTGCAAGAGATATCCATTCTATAAAAGCAGATATACTACTATCGTAAAAAATGGTCCCATTAACTGCTTTTTGATATGCCATACCTGTATTAGAAAATTTCTTACTGTTAAAACTTTGTCTCCTAAACATCTGAACGACTTCTAATCCTTGAAGGTTCTCTTGGAAGTCAGAGTTGAGTTGAGACAACTCCTCTCTTACTTGATAATTTGCTTTTCTGTATCGTTTCTGAAGCCAAATAATAAAATACGAGACCGGAATTTGAGTTAAAAGAAGCAAAACTGCCAACCCTTTATCTATTGAGAGCATTGTTATTGAAATAACAATAAGACTTACAAAATCAGCAATAACTCCAACTGCTCCACTTCCAAAGACCTCAGCCAAGGCGTCTACATCATTGGTAAGTCTTGTCAACAATTTACCAACGGGCATCTTATCGTGATACTTCAAAGAAAGAGAAATGGAATGTTCAAAAAGCTCTCTTCTAATCCTTGATGTTAATCTCTGTCCAACGGATTGAATATTATATGATTGATACCCTTGCAAAATTAATCTAAATAGAACAGTTATGAACAAGGTAATAATAATTAAATTTATAGATTGCCCAAAGAAAGTTTTGCTTAGCCATACATCAGTGTTTTCATTTTTTAAGATTGTTATTGCTTGACCAACCAATAATGGTTGAATTGCTCCTGCGAAAGAAAGCGGTATTAAGACTATAAGAATGAGATAAATTGTATTTTTATCATTAGTTAAATATCTACCTAATTTTTTAATCCTATTAAAATCATTCAAAAACATTTATTTAAATATGCTAAGTATCTTTAAAAGATTCTATTGATAAAATCACATCTCGGAGAGGATTGCTATCTAATCTAATAGAAAGAGGATTAGCAATTAACCTTGCAGTTGAATAAAAAAGATCGTCAATTTTAATTAAACCGTTTTCTTTAAGAGTCTTACCTGTTGCGACCAAATCAACAATGGCTTCAGCCATTCCCGTAATAGGGCCAAGCTCAACTGACCCTGTTAAATGAACAATTTCAACTGGTATATTTAAGTCATCAAAATAGGCTCTTGCCGTTTTTGTAAATTTACTTGCCACTTTACAATTAGCAGGGAGGTCAGTAGCTTTTAAATAATTACTAGTATTTTTTACTGCAAGTGACATATGGCATCCCCCAAACTCTAAATCAAGTAACTTAGCGACTTTTAGTTCAGATTCCATTAATACGTCATATCCTACAATTCCTAAATCAGCTTGTCCGTAACTTACATAAACTGGGACGTCTCCATTTCTTACCAATAAGGCTTTTGCTCGTTTACATTTCGATTCAATAGTTAATGATCTATTATTCTCTAGCAGTGCATCAGAAAAGTCCAATCCTGCTTTTTTAAAAATTGAAATTGAATCTTCTAACAGAGCTCCTTTAGGTAAAGCTATAGTAATCATAGATCAATTTTTTACACAATTTCTTAATTCTAGGGTAATAATGGTATTTAATAAAGAGCCAAAAATAATTGGGATTAGAGTCCTAAGTGATAATGTAATTTGGCTATGGGAAAACGATAACTCAGCAGTTGTAATTGATCCTGCCCTTTCTCAACCTGTAATAGAATACTTAAAAGCCAAAAATCTTAATTTAGAGGCTATTTTACAAACACATCATCATTCAGATCATATTGGAGGGACTAGAGAACTTATAAAAGAATGGCCGAATGTAAAAGTTATAGCCTCAGCAAAAGAAAAAGATAGGATTCCTTTTCAAAATTTTTCTGTAATGGGAGGAGATAAATTACATTTGATGGGGGAAGAAGTTAAAGTAATCGAGGTAATAGGGCATACAATATCTCATATAGCTTTCTACTTTAATAATGAAGATCCAGTTCTTTTTATTGGTGATACATTATTTTCAGCTGGATGTGGGAGAGTCTTTGAAGGCACTTATAAACAAATGTATAATTCTCTAAAAAAAATCAAGTCACTACCAAAAAACACTCTTATTTATTGTGCGCATGAATATACGAAGGCAAACCTTTTATGGGCATTAGATATTGAACCAGATAATCAAAATATAAAAAAGAAACTTATTGAAGTCGAAAAGAAAATTGCTTTAAAAGAACTTACAATTCCATGCCTACTCGAAGAAGAGATGAAAATTAATTTATTTTTAAGAGCAGATAATTTAAAAGAATTTTCTTATTTAAGGGCAAATAAAGATGCATGGGTTTAAATTTATAGAAATATCCTAAACAAATGTCTTCAACAAAAGTAATTAAGACTTCTAATGCCCCACATCCAGTGGGACCTTATAACCAAGCAATTAAAGCAGGGGGTTTCATTTATTGCTCTGGTCAAATTGCCATTGATCCAGTTTCAAATGAAATAAATTGTCTAGGTAATATTGAAAAAGAAACTACTCAAGTATTAAAAAATCTTTTAGCTGTTCTTAATGCCGGAGGAGCAAAAGCAGAAGATGTAATTAAAACAACCATTTATTTAACTGATTTAAAAAATTTCAAAACTGTGAATGATATATATAGTGACTTCTTTAAAGTTGAGAACCCTCCAGCCAGAGCATGTGTAGAAGTTTCTTCTTTACCAAAAGGCGTTTTAATTGAAATAGATTGCGTTGCATTTTTAGATTAATTTATAATTATTTAGAAATTTGAAATAAAGGCCAATTGTGCGCCTTATTTGTATAGATTATTAATTAAATCTTCTTTGATCTATGACAGCAGCAAAGCTAAATATAGATGAACTAGAGGCAGGTTACCCTTTATTTTGTAAAGCTCTAAGATTATTAATTTTAAAAGGCAACTCACTTAAAGAGATAGAGAGAACAGTTTGTTGGGGTCATCTTGAAACATTAAATAGATGCCTTCCTGGCAGATATAAAGCCCCTACCTATTTAATGGCTCTTATTAAAAGAGATATAAATAAACCTAATAATTATTAATTAATCTAAATTTCTAAATAAAAACTATCTATTTGATTGGAAAAATCTTTTTCTAAATCAGATATCTTATCACTCGCTGAAAAAATAGATAAGCTAACAAAATTTTTACCAAAGCTAATATTGGGATAAATATTTTTTTCTTTACATAATTTGTCAATTTTTTCCATGAATTTACTAATTTTTGAGTACTCTTCAAATTCAAATCTTTTTTCAACTCTTAGAGGTGATTCTCTTTGATTCCACATTAATTTCTTAATAAGATTCCCAATAATCAATAATTCCGCCAATAGTTAGATCAGTTTGGACTTCTGGATTAGGGCAAGCAAATCTTGCAGCTGAACCACTAGCAGTGAAAACCCAGTTACCCTCTCTAGCTCCAACAGGATCAACAGCAACAACTTTTTTACCTTTATTATTTTCTAAAATCCTCAAATTCATATGTCCCAAGCCTGGTACTCTTTGAGTACAGACCATTCTTCCACACACCTTCATTATTTCCAAAATTACTACACCTCAATTTGTTTTGGACTATTAGGATCCCAATGATCAATAATTCCAACAATCGTTAAATCACTTGGATATGATTTACTTCCTGCAGCCTCTCTAGCAGCAGAACTTCCCACACAAATCACCCAATCTCCTGGTTTACAACCTACTGCATCAACTGCAACTTTATTTGAGGATCCATCTAAAACTACTTGTAAATGTTTATGTTCAAAACCAGGAATTCTGTTGGTTGATACAAGTGGTTTTAAAACCTTGCAAATTAGCATAACTAGTGAGCCTCCTCTGTTTTTTTATCTAAAGACATTCCAATAATTTGGGCGGAATGAATGTTGTCCCTATCTCTAATAGTAAGACAAGTATGCAACAATCCTTGATCAACTAAATTTTTATACCTAATTGATATCGCATTATCAACTCTTTTACAATCATTTATTGCCCTATCCTTTGCTCCAGGAACTTTCCCAGAATAATCAAATCTTATTACTACTGGAATAGGAAGATCTTGGGAAACATTTAATCCTGTAAAAATCTTAACACCTACATCTAAATCAGGAGCACCTTCCTCCACTGTATCTAAATGAGCAAAATAAGTTAAATTTCTGAGATGTACTTCTTTGAAACCTATTCCAACTCCAATAAATCTCTCGGCATGGCCTATATCTTCATAAGAACCTTTATGAAAGGTATTTACGTAATCAATTTGCGAAATATTATTAATAATTAATTTATAAATAAACTTATCTATTCCCTCAAGTTGATCCTTTGAAGATTTTCCAGAAATTATCTGACAAATTTCTTTCTCAGAATCCTCTTTTGAAAAGTTTATTGTGGAATTATATATTTCTAAAGTTGAAATAGTTTTTTCTAAATCTATCTTGCCATCGCTATCAGACAAATGAATCTTTAATGAGTCAGTATCAGTATCGAGGCCAATTAGCATAAGGTCTACTGAAGCACCGCAACAGAAACTATTCTCTACAGCCTCTTTAAAAGCATATAGTTTATTTCTACCTGCTTCTGCCGCTAAATCGTCATTACTCCCGTGAGCAGCACATCCCTGATGCAAAGGATCTACAGAACTAAAATGATAAGTTACAACTTTTAAGTATCTGGTATCTTTATGAGCTTCATTTGGCATATTCTCTCTGTATCTTTTATGTTCGGTTTTAACCCATCGATTTACAGTATTTTCAATATCAAAAAGTGCCCCGGCATGAGATCTTCTTCTTACTGAACTAAATGGTATTCTCATGACATATGCCACTGAATGCGCTAATCGCCCATCAGAACAAGGAGTTATATCAAGTAGATGTATTCCACAATCTAGAAGAAACTTTTCAAAGTCTTCTGCACTTCTACTCCCAACAGCACCCTCAAGAGGATCATTATTAAAAAAATTGTCGCTAAGTTTCTCATGTTGTTTGAAAGCACACCATGCATATAGAGCTCTCATATCAAGTGGTTTAACCCAAGATTTATCTAAAATATGACCTGGCAATTCAATTCCCAAATTTTTTCTTGAAATTGTCTGAGCCGTATTTATAAAATCTTCATGATGTTGTATTCGAGCAATTTCCTTTAGAGTTGGCACAATTTCGTCAAAATCACTTTTTATTTTGCTTTCATACCTATATAGATTTTCATTTTGGATGTTATTAGTTAACTTATGAGATTTTCCAGAATTTCTTAAATCATTTGATTCTTTAGTTTGTATATGAATATTTTCAGTAAAAGTTTTCATTGGAGCTGTTGGACCCAATGTGAAGTTCTTGGCTTTAGCCAGTCCTCTTAAAGGCATTATTTACTTAACCTCTTGCACCACCTGAAAAGGTAACAAGTTGTCCTTCGCGTGTATTACCACTAGATCCAGTTATCAAGAAATCTGGTTTTTCTGTTTCATCATTTCTTTTAACTTCTAAAGGAGGCATTGCACTCATGAATCCAGCTCTTGATGGATTTCTCTTCCTAGAAGAAGACCCCTCTGTACCTGTCACCTTATCACCGCGGTCCCAATCATCACCAGTTACGTTTCCCACTGATTGTCCTTCACCGGTAATTCTGGAGGCAACTCTTTTTTCTTGTGTCTTTTCAGTACTATCTACCTCTTCAATTTGCATTTTTTGTTTGTAAGTAATATTTTTATTCGGTTCAAATCTAAATTGTTCAGTTCCAGTAACTTTATCTACTGCCATATCAAAAGGGCCTGTTATCTTTGAACCATTTTCATATTCATTACCTGTAACACCTTGAGTATTTTTTTCAACATATTTGTCTCTTGATGGTGAATTAACAGTGAATTCATTCCAAGAATTACCTGCTGACTTTTCCTGATTCGCATAAGCAGTATCATTTGGAGGATTATCACAAGTTTTTGAAAAATGATCTCCACCAACATAGGGAGTTCCTGTTAGATTCTTACAAGCACCTTTCTTAGCCCCTGTCATTACTCCGCCAATACCTGGTTGCTGTCCTGTAAGCCTGGCATTTGAATTATTTCCAGAATTAAGTGTAGCTCGGGATTTCATATCTTCAGAAATTTCAGTACTACAATTCTCATTAATCTGATCTAGACCTGCGTATGGTGTTCCTGTTAACACTTTGCATGAACCTGGTTCATCTCCAGTTACAATTTTTGATCTTCCTGTCATAGTCCCACTTATCAAATTAGATTTTGAAGAGAGGCTTAAACCTACTTTTCTAGCTTCAGGTTTTGGTTTTGAACCGCAGAACTTCTCATATTGCTGAGATCCTATGTACTCATCACCAGTTACATTCTTGCAACTACCATGTTCATTACCTGTCATATGGTCTGATCTTCCTACCCCTGTACCAGTTATATTATTCCCATTAAGAGTGTTGTAACTCCCTACTTTTTCAAATGCTTTACCTTGTGGATTTGGCTCAGAGCCAAGATATTGATCTCCAGTTAATTGATGTCCAGAACCTGATTCATCTCCAGTGACTAGAGTTGACCTACCAGGTAGTGATCCAGATACTTTTAATCCATCAGTTGTAGTACTATGTTTAACCTTTGAAGGATTTTTTGGAACATCACCACAATACTTCTGTGATTGATTAGCAGATATATATTCAGTACCTGTAAGGTTTTTACAAGTGCCTGGCTCATCCCCTGTGACCCTCTCAGACCTACCAACTTCATTCCCTGTTACTTTATTACCTGATGTTGTTGAGGTAACAGTAGATCTAAGTGGTTGCTTATATTTTGGTCCATCTTGACAAAATTGATCAATTACTTCTGCACCCATATATTGGGTACCAGTGACTGTTCTGCATGTACTTGCTTCATTACCTGTAGTTTTTGCAGATCTATTAGCTTGTGTTCCAGTAACTATTTGCCCCGAATCAGTTTCACTTTTGCCAACTTTCCAACTAGCATCAGCAATATTTTGTTTGGCTCCATTTTTATTTGGACCACATGGTCTACATTTTCCATTACCTTTATTACCTGTGGCACCAGTTTTACTTCTTAGCTCCCTCACTCTCTGAGAAATTTCTCTGCTACTTAGATCTGGGTCTCCCCTTCTAGCTAAAGAAGCGGCACTAGTATTATGTTTGGATGCTGATTTACCATGCTTAGACTGAGCTTCTCTTCTCGCTAAAACAATATCTCTACTTGTATTATTAAGAGGCTTTCTCTTCTGATTAATTCTTCTTTTAACGTTAGGTTTTAGAGTTTTAGTTTCTGTGTTTTGTGAATTTTGAACTTCTTGATTTTTACTTGAAGTAGTTTTAACTTCATTTATAGGAATTTCTTTTTTAACATCAGTACGAGTTCTATCAGATGAATTTATAGCTGATTTCCCATGAGTAGACATCGCTTTTCTTCTCTCTATAACTAACTCTTTACTAGATAAAGTTGTTGAAGAAGACTTTCTACTTATCTGAGTTTTTGGAATATGTTTTGTAGCGGGTTTAATAATATTTTGATTTTTAGAAGAAGACTGAGTCCCAGAAATCTGTATATCTTGAGAAGATCGAACTCTATCTTGAGTAGTTGAAGAATAAGCAGCAGCTTTTTTACCGCCATCACTCATAGCCTTTCTTCTTTCTAATGAAATCTCTCTACTGGTTTTTTTTGACATAATCTTCAAATTTTAAACTCTTTAAAAAACTCTTTAAAAAACTTTCTCCAAAAAATTTTTGGAGAAAGATATTTACTACATAAAGTAGATTTAACGTCCTTGGAAAACTACAAAAGCTGTTCCTTGGCTTTGAGTGTAAGCATCGTAACCGATGATTCTTACATGGTGATCAGGGTATGCTCTGTGACATGCCTCTAATTCACTTACAACCAAGTTAAGATCTTTTTCCCCAAAGAATGGGAGTTTCCAATAAGACCAATAAGTTTGCATACTTCCACTGGGGTGAACATGCTCAATAACAGGACTCCAACCTTGAGCAATTATGTATGCAATTTGATCGTATATTTCTTCCTGGGTCATCGGTGGTAAGAAACCGAATGTTTCCAGGGTTGCAACTGTTTGATAGTCGCCTACTGTGCTCTGGAAAGGCATAATTAATTTAAATGTGAATGAAATTACTCGTAATAGAACGAGATTTGTAGAAGTTTGAGGAGAAAAAAATCTCCTCAATTTTTAAATCTGGTTTAACCTTGAACGTCAAGCTTGTCGACGGTATCAAACTCGAATTTAATTTCCTTCCAAGTTTCAAGAGCAATAGCTAATTCAGGACTATGCTTAGCAGCTTCCATAAGAATGTCTCTACTCTCTTTTTCGATTTCTCGACCGGCATTACGTGCTTTTACACAAGCTTCTAAAGCAACTCTGTTCGCAGCAGCTCCAGCAGCTGAACCCCATGGATGTCCATGTGTCCCTCCACCAAACTGAAGACAAGAATCATCTCCAAAAATCGCTAAAAGTGCAGGCATATGCCAAACGTGAATACCACCTGATGCGACGGCAAACACTCCAGGCATTGAACCCCAATCCTGATCAAAGAAGTTACCTCTTGATCTGTCTTCAGGAACAAATGACTCTCTTAAGTTATCGATGTAACCAAGAGTTGTTTGACGATCACCTTCTAGTTTTCCAACAACAGTTCCAGTATGTAATTGATCTCCTCCGGAGAGTCTCAAACATTTTGCTAGAACTCTGAAATGAATACCATGCTTTGGATGTCTATCAATAACAGCATGCATAGCTCTGTGAATATGCAGAAGCATGCCATTTTTACGACACCAGTTTGCTAATCCAGTATTTGCAGTAAAACCACCAGTTATATAATCATGCATGATGATTGGCATATCTAGCTCTTTAGCAAATTCAGCTCTTTCATAGAGTTCTTCAGGAGTGTTAGCAGTACAGTTTAAATAGTGACCTTTAACTTCTCCAGTTTCTTGCTGTGCAAGCTTAACCGCCTCTGCAACAAACTCAAATCTTTCTCTCCAACGCTGGAATGGTTGAGAATTAATATTCTCATCATCCTTCGTTAAATCAAGACCGCCTCTAAGACATTCATATACAACTCGGCCATAGTTTTTACCAGATAATCCTAATTTAGGTTTAATGGTACAACCAAGAAGAGGTCTTCCGTATTTGTTTAAACGATCTCTCTCAACTACGATTCCATTTGGTGGACCGCCGCAAGTTTTAATGAAAGCAATTGGGAATCTAATATCTTCTAGACGTAAATGTCTTAAAGCTTTGAATCCAAAAACGTTTCCTACTAAAGATGTTAATACGTTTGTGATAGAACCTTCTTCAAAAAGATCTAAAGGATATGCGATAAAAGCATAAAAAGCTTCAGGATCTCCAGGAACGTCTTCTATTCGATAACAACGTCCTTTATAAAATTCTAAGTCTGTAAGTAACTCGGACCAAACTGTTGACCAAGTACCTGTTGAAGATTCGGCTGCAACAGCTGCTGCAACCTCTTCTCTTGGAACACCTTCTTGACCTGTACATTTGAAACAGGCTAATAAATCGGTGTCTAGGGGTACATATTCAGGAGTCCAGTAGGTATCTCTGTACTCCTTTACCCCTGCATCATACTTCTTACTCATAAGGATAAATTTAGGTCTGTGTAGGGAAAATAATTATTGCGCAAAATTTATAAATCTTGCTTTACTTAATTAGTCCTTTTGACCAAGAAATTCACCGTTACCAAGAGCAGGTTCAACTTCTCTATGAGGACGAGCAATAATGTGAGCTGCAACTAAACCGTCACCAACTCTTTCACATGCATCAGCACCAGCTCTTACAGCTGCGTTAACTGCGCCTGTTTCGCCTCTAACCAATACTGTGACATAACCGCCACCAACGAATTCACGACCAATAAGACGAACTTCTGCTGCCTTGGTCATTGCGTCTGCTGCTTCGATTGCAGGTACAAGTCCGCGTGTCTCGATCATGCCGAGAGCGATACCCATTGTTTCTGTAGCCATTGCCTACTAATTACTAAATGTGGAATGTTCAATCCGAAGAATGCTCCATCAAGTACTTATAAGTCAAGCGTTTTCGATAAAAACTCCATTAATGTTTTTTCTATCATTCATAAGATAAACTTATCACCCTTGGTATTATTGATATGTTAATACTTATGCGAATTAGTTAGTGCATCAAAACATACTGTTGTGTTAATAAAAAATTTACATTAAGTTATTTTCGTACGAGGCAGGCCCTGTCTACACAGGTGTGGAATGTTCAACCTATCCTGTCTCCGTATCAAGCTTTGAAGTAAGATAATATTCACAACAAATTTATTCGTTATTTTGAACTTTCCAGTTCTCACAATTGCTAGTGGCAACCCAAAAAAGGTATCTGAAATTTCAGAAATGCTTGATGTTTTGTCTTTAAAAGTCGAGAAGCAACCAGAATATTTAAATGTCGAAGAGAATGGGAAAACATATTTTGAGAATGCACTTCTAAAAGCAAAGGCAGCTGCATTAGAGACAAAAACTTGGACATTAGCTGATGACTCGGGTCTTGAAGTAGATATTTTAGATGGTCGACCAGGCATATATTCTGCTCGATATGCCAAAAACAACGCTGAAAAAATTAAAAAATTAATTAATGAACTTTCTGATAGTCCTTATAGAAGCGCAAGATTTATAAGTTGTATGGTTTTGTGTGATCCTTCGGGAAACTTAATAAAGGATACAACTGGAATATGCTGGGGAGAAATCCTTAAAAATCCTAAATACCCAAATGGAGAATTCGAATCTATTTTTTGGGTTAAAGAAGCTAATTGTGTTTACGGAGAGCTCTCACAATCACAACTAAGTAAATTGGGTAGTAGAGGTAAAGCCGCGAAAATTATGTCACCTTTTTTAAAAAAAGAATTTGGAATAGATTAAAAACTATAATTAATAATTGGATATTTGTTCAATTGCTCTAATTGCAGCGGCAGCAGCTTCCTCTACATCACCTTCTTTACCTGCAAGAGTCAGTCTTCCGAAAGCACCAACTGCCTTTACATCTACAACAGTTATGTTAGAAGCCTTTTCTGCTTCATTTGCCGCTTTTAATACATAACCAGCTGGTTCTGTTTCTAGAATAAACATACTCATTCCAGATTGAATCATAGATCCACTTCTATTTTGCCTATTTATTAAGACTGCATGATCAGGTGTTATGGCACGGATAACTTCGGTCCAACTTGTCGATGGTTTTGTTCTTTTTCTTACCTCACTTCCTATCGCATCTAAGACAACATCTCCAGAATGCAAAACAGTACTTTGATCTTTATGATAAAGAGCTAAAGATCCAAATGCTCTCTCAACTATCATTTGGCCTAATCTTACGTTACTTGCCTTTAAGGCAATATCAGTAACTCTATGCACAGCCATTCCAGGGGAAACT
This sequence comes from uncultured Prochlorococcus sp., assembly GCA_902572065.1. Next base: position 14,267 of record CACGEL010000005.1, on the reverse strand, counting down.
TCCATCCACAAACATGAATCCCCAGGTATTGGTAAAAAACCTCGACTAACAGTACCCATATAAGCGGCTAATTGAGGTTGTAGCGAATCTAAGAAAACATAAGTTCTTAGTTCAATTTGTTCTACTTGACTTGCTTGTCTAGATACTAGTGATTTTTCTGAGTCAGTGGTAATAAAACAGCTAGCTCCACTGGCCTGAGATTGCACCTCAGATCCAGTAACGAGAGAACTCCCCTTTTTTCGTTCTCCCCTATTTAAGCTAGAAGTTGGTTCCATTCACGAGACTATAACGGATAACGGTTCTTTTTTTCTATTAAATTTACTTGCATGCTTCGCACAAAACGATAACTTCAAGTAAAAGATAAGAAAATTTATGGGCACTTCTCAAAAAAAAGGACTAGATTCTTCTCATACTGAAAATGAATTAAGCCCTGATCAGACTCTTGGATTAGTAAGCCTAAGTTTAATGCAAAAGTTATCTCAAAAGGACCCATCTTTCAGTTGGTTAGTAGATGACAAATCAGACAAAGCAAATCTTAAAAATCTTAGAGACAGACTAGAATTAACTGAATTAGCACTTAATACTGGAGCTCCTTTAACTACCTCAGAAATTACAACCTTAATTGGAGCAAAGCCAGGAAAATCAAAACTTGAAAGAGGTGGCTTATTAGCCACAAAAATTGCTAGGAATGTATGGAAGTTATCAAAAACTAGTCAGGGAAATTCCTTCTACAGGAATTAAAAATAAATTTTAAAAATTAATTTTATAATTCTCATTTAAGTTTTTAAACATTCATATAAGTTTTTTAAATGTGTACATTTTGTAAGAGAACTTATTAATTACTTTCTTAAATCTAAAAATTTATGCAAGCTTGAAGAATAAGCTCTAAATATTATTAATGAGTAAAGTAGAACTTAATAAAGAAACTGGGCCAAGTGAAGTTTTTTGTGGCTTAACTTCAATAGTCTGGCTTCACAGAAGAATGCCAGATGCATTTTTTTTGGTGGTTGGATCAAGAACATGTGCACATTTAATCCAAAGTGCTGCGGGAGTAATGATTTTTGCCGAACCAAGGTTTGGGACTGCTATTCTTGAAGAGAAAGATCTTGCTGGTCTTGCCGATGCCCACGAAGAACTCGATAGAGTAGTAAATGACCTTATTTCTAGAAGACCTGAAATAAAGACTCTTTTCCTGGTTGGTTCTTGTCCTAGCGAAGTTATTAAGCTTGATCTTGCAACTGTTGCCGAAAAATTAAACAACCGATTTTTAGGTCAAGTAAGGGTTGTGAACTACTCCGGTAGTGGGATCGAAACCACCTTTACACAAGGAGAAGATGGCGCATTAAAAGCTCTTATACCATTAATGGAATCTACAGATGATGAGAAATTATTACTAGTTGGAACATTAGCTAATAATGTCGAAGATAGATTCAAGAAGATATTCAATAATATTGGGATAGCTAATGTTGAAAGTTTTCCTCCAAGGCAATCAACTGAGTTACCAAAGATTGGTAGGAACACCAAGGTTTTATTAACGCAACCATACTTAAGTGACACGGTCAGAGACCTTAAGCATCGTGGTTGTGAGATAATTTATGCTCCATTTCCGCTAGGTGTGGAGGGAAGTACTAAATGGTTTTTAGCCGCAGCGGAGGCCTTTAAAATTCATGAACTAAAAGTTCATGAAGTAATTGCTCCTTTAGCTAATAGAGCTAGGCAGGCGCTAGAAAAACATACCGAAATATTAAGAGGGAAAAAATTATTCCTTTTACCTGAATCACAGCTTGAAATTTCATTAGCAAGATTTTTACATAACGAATGTGAAATGGAGCTGATTGAAGTTGGCACTCCTTACTTAAATAAAGATTTGATGGAGGAAGAGCTGAATTTATTACCGCATGATACAAAAATAGTTGAAGGTCAGCATGTAGAGAAACAACTTGATCGTGTGAGGGCCTCTAATCCTGACTTGGTAGTTTGTGGAATGGGTTTAGCTAACCCACTGGAAGCGGAGGGTATCAGTACTAAATGGTCTATAGAATTGGTATTTAGTCCAATACACGGAATTGATCAAGCCGCTGACTTGGCTGGGCTCTTCTCAAGGCCTTTAAAAAGGAATCAAATACTTACACCTAAAACATTAGCAACTCATTAAATTATGGAATTAACTCTTTGGACATATGAAGGGCCTCCTCATGTAGGTGCAATGAGAGTGGCCTCGTCAATGAAAGATATTCATTATGTACTCCACGCTCCTCAAGGAGACACTTATGCAGATCTACTTTTCACAATGATTGAGAGAAGAGGTCAGAGACCTCCTGTAACTTATACAACGTTCCAGGCTAGAGACCTAGGAGGAGATACAGCGGAATTAGTTAAAAGAAATATTACTGAGGCCGTTGAAAGATTTAAACCAAAAACTCTTTTAGTAGGTGAAAGTTGTACTGCTGAACTCATACAAGACCAACCAGGATCTCTTGCTAAGGGTATGGGTTTTGATATTCCAATAGTTAATCTTGAACTACCTGCTTATAGCAAAAAAGAAAACTGGGGGGCTTCAGAAACCTTTTATCAAATAGTTAGGACTCTTTTGAAAGATAAGTTAAATGAAATAGACAATATAAATCCTCAAAGATGGAAGTCTTTAGGTAGAAGACCCAAAGTAAACATATTAGGTCCTACATTATTAGGATTTAGATGCAGAGATGATGTTATTGAGATTCAACGTATACTTTCAGAGCAGGGTATTGATACAAATGTTGTTGCTCCACTAGGTGCAAGTCCAGATGATATTAAAAGATTAACTGATGCTGATATGAATATTTGTCTATATCACGAAATTGCTGAAACTACTTGTGAATGGCTTAAGCGTAATTGCGGAATGGAATATACCACTATCATTCCAATTGGTATAAAAAACACAATTAACTTTATTAATGAAGTTCATGAAAAACTTGACCTTCCTTTAATGAATAAAAACGAGCTAGAACACAAGTCAAAACTTCCATGGTATTCAAAGTCAGTTGATTCAAATTACCTAACAGGAAAGAGGGTTTTTATATTTGGTGATGGGACTCATGCTATTGCAGCTGCCAAAATTGCAAAAGATGAATTAGGCTTTGAGGTCGTTGGCCTTGGAACCTATAGTAGAGAAATGGCAAGGCAAGTAAGAGCTGCAGCTAAAGATTTAAATATAAAAGCATTAATCACTAATAGCTACTTAGAAGTGGAAGATGCCATGAAGGAAGCATCCCCGGAATTAGTATTGGGAACTCAAATGGAAAGGCACAGCGCGAAAAGACTCGGCATCCCATGCGCAGTAATAAGTACTCCAATGCATGTTCAGGATGTCCCTGCCAGATATAGTCCTCAAATGGGGTGGGAAGGAGCAAATGTAATTTTTGATGATTGGGTTCATCCTTTAATGATGGGACTGGAAGAACATCTTATTGATATGTTCAAACATGACTTTGAATTCGTTGATGGTCATCAAAGTCATCTAGGTCATACTGCAACGAAAGCTCCTGATTATAAAGAAACTGAGCATGATCGAAGTAACATAAATATTCAAAAGAAGGGAGGCGTTATTTGGACAGAATCTGGCAAGGCAGAACTTACAAAAGTTCCATTTTTTGTAAGAGGTAAAGTTAAATTAAATACTGAGAAATTTGCTATCTCAAAAGGTCTTCCTGAAATAAGTGAAGAGACCCTCTACGATGCAAAAGCATTTTATGGCTAAGTACTACAAACAAATTATTATTCAGGCATGAGTATTTTCACTCATAATTTAAAACAATAAGCCTAAAATATCTAGCTATAAACATATATCTTGTATCTTTAATCTTAATAAATAACTATTTGTTGAGAAATATATTTCATGGAGCTTATACCTGCAAGAATATAAATATTAACGTGTTAATTTCAGCTTTAAATGACAAGTACAATAAATAAACCTCTTGATGGTGAAGGCAGCGTTCAAGTCAAGCAAGATCCAAAAGTAAACATTGAAGAAGGAGCATTAGTAATAGCTGTTTACGGGAAAGGGGGTATTGGCAAGTCAACAACATCTTCAAACCTTTCTGCAGCATTCTCAAAATTAGGAAAGAAAGTATTACAAATAGGGTGCGATCCAAAGCATGATAGTACTTTTACTCTTACTCACAAAATGGTTCCAACTGTAATTGATATTCTTGAGGAAGTAGATTTTCATAGTGAGGAATTAAGACCAACTGACTTTATGTTTGAAGGCTTCAATGGAGTAATGTGCGTCGAGAGTGGCGGTCCTCCAGCTGGTACAGGTTGCGGAGGATATGTAACAGGACAAACAGTAAAGCTGTTAAAAGAGCATCATTTACTAGAAGATACAGATGTAGTTATTTTTGATGTATTAGGTGATGTCGTTTGCGGAGGTTTTGCAGCCCCGTTGCAACACGCTAATTACTGTTTAATAGTTACTGCTAATGACTTTGATTCAATTTTCGCAATGAATAGAATTGTTTCTGCTATCAAAGCCAAAGCAAAGAACTATAAAGTCAGATTAGGTGGAGTAGTTGCCAATAGATCCAAAGATACAGATCAAATTGATAAGTTTAATAATAGAACCGGTTTAAAAACCATGGCTCACTTTAAAGATGTAGATGCTATTAGAAGATCTAGGCTTAAAAAGTGTACTATTTTTGAGATGGAACCAACTCAAGATGTAATTGAGGTACAAAATGAATATTTATCGCTCGCTAAAAATATGTTAGAGAATGTAGAACCACTTGAGGGTACTCCACTTAAAGATAGAGAAATCTTTGATTTATTGGGATTTGATTAAATTTCCTAATCTAACCCAACTAATTTTCTAGTTAATTCAAATGTTTGTCTTGAAATTTCTGAGTCAATAATTCTCTTTGACAATTTTTGAGAGAAAGCTTTTCTCCCAAACTTTTGGCGGTTTCCCCAACTCCAATGAACTGCTGGTTTAGCATATTCTTTAAAACTAGCTACTTGAGCGACTCTTTCTCCTGCTAATCTCTGTGATACATAACCTTTTGTAATAAATTTTTGAAAGATTGGGAATAAAAATCTAAACAGCCAAGGGGTATCTCTAAAAAGCTTTGTATCGGCAACACATCCAGGGTACAAAGAATTAACAATTATTCTTTCTTTAGAATATCTTTTTGATAATTCTTGCACTGTTATCATATTGCATAGTTTGCTATCTTTATATGCTTTCCCAGGTTTGAATTTCTTTCCATTTGCCATACTAATTGGAGATAAAAATCCATTTTTAAAGCCGGATAAATTACCAAGGTCAGCAGGAGCAGGTATTGGAATTTTTCCACCTAGTTCTGAATAGTTTGCTGTCACAGTTCCTAGTAAAGTTACTCTTGGCTTGAATTTAATAGTTTTACCATTTAAATATATTTCTTTCTCAGAGGACATAATATTCTCGAGAAGAAGATTTATCATCAGAAAATGACCAAAATGATTTACTGCCATCGAATTCTCAAATCCTTGTGGAGACCTTTCAGGCTTCCTTAATCTTGGTTTATAAACTGCAGCATTACAAATAATAGAGTTTATTGGGTTTTTAAATTTTTTCAATATTTCAGTACAACCATTTCTTACATCATCTAAATCAGACAAATCAATTTCGATAAAATGAATATTTTTCATTTCTGAATCTGTCAAGGATTGCTTAGCTGTTTCTATGGCCCTTTTGTTTGATCGATTAACTGCTATAATCTCCCATCCAAATCTCAATAAAGGTGACAGGGTGTTTAATCCTACTCCTGAGGTTGTTCCTGTTATTAGAACTAGACCTTTCATGTTCTTTACCACCAGCTATAAAAATTAATTAGAAACTCGATAACAAAAATGATTTTCTAATCATTATTATCTACGCCATATTACTCTTATTATGTCTTTAGAAATCATTTGATCTTGATCCTTCATAAATCTTTGCTCACCTTCATAAGATATCAAATCATCAAATCTTCGAGTTAAACCATCAAACCTTGATTTTTCATATAAGTAAGAATCTTTAATTTCCCTCAATCTGGTTAATCTAACTTTTGAAGTATATCCAATTTTTATTAAACTAACTATGGCTAAAAGAGAAAAACAAATTTTTAAACCCAAAAAAACAGCGCTTACAAAATATTCTTGTTCCTTATAGTTTGATTGTAGATATGATGTTAGAGATTTTTTGTCGATAGTTCTAATATTCCGTAAATATTTAGTCACGTTATTTATTTTTGGTATTTTTTTAAAAGCTTAAAATTTAAGATCTTTTTTATTAGTACCATAAAGTTTTTTAGAATCAAAATTAATTTTTTATGTTCTACCTAAACTTATACCTAACCTTAAAGCTAATATTCCTGCATGCATTACTACAATAAGACCAAGTGCAATTAGATTGATTGATTGAGATGGCTCCATAATAAATTCATTTATTTTCTATATTCTCTACCCAAAAGTGAAAAATTGATACACTATTACAAAATGCTGTTACGTAATTAAATCAAAATTAGTTTTGAGAATAGATAACCAGGCCTTAATTATTTCCACCTTAACATTATCTGGGGTTGAACAAATGGCTTTAGATTTACATTTTTTAGAAGAAACTATTTCTAAGATTGAAATTCTTTTTACATTAAGGTTTTATCATTGGGAAGGAGATTGGATTTCTCTTGGTTACCATCAAAAGGTAATTCCACCTCATTGGGAAAAGCTTATAGAGAAAGGCGATATTAAAATTGTAAGACGACCTACCGGAGGTGGGGCAGTACTTCATTCTGGGGGCATAACATATGCTTTAACATTTAAAAAGTCCTCCTACAAGAGCTTTAGTTATGAGCTTGTAAATAATTGGTTAATTGAAAGTTTTAATAAACTGGGTTTAAATTTAGAAAAAGGTCATGTAAGAAAATCACTAATAAAAGAAAACTGTTTTGGCACATCCTATGTATCTGATTTAGTTGATCAATATGGCTTTAAAAGGATAGGAAGTGCCCAATACAGAAAGAGAGGTGCATTTCTTCAACATGGTGAAATTCAACTAAACCCTCCAAGGGATTTGTGGATCAAATTATTTAGAGAAGAACCTCCCAAAAAGGTTGATTTAAGTCTTACTAATGAGGAAATAATTGGATATTTGATGAATTCATTTTTAGAAAAAAAATCAAATTTAAAGATTGAAAATATCAGATTAAAAAAGGATGATATTAAATAATTATTGTGGCTTTAATTTATTAGATATCTCCTTTCTTTTTCATTAATTTTATAATTTTTGGTAATTCAATTCCTAAAGGGTACTGATTCTTATAATTGAATTTACTAATTAGATTAGAAGGTAAATTTACCCCCAATTTATTAAATACATAATAACCAATTTTATTTCTGTCAATAATTCCTAAAGGTATATCAGCAGAATTGATTACAAGTATAAGGCCTTCATTAGTATTTTCTATTTTTTCTATGGCTCGCCATAATTCAGTACTATTTCTTACACTAGTGAGTTTGTTAATGGGCTTCTTAAATTCCACAACAAGAGTACGTTTCCATTTTTTTACTGATACAGATTTTAAAATCTTCTCCTCAATAAATCCATCCCATCTTCCACTATTAGTTAAAAATATATATTTATCTTGATTATTTTTTTTATTTTTAACAATATTATTTAATTCTTCTAAATTTGAATTAAATTCGATTTTTCTTAATGGTTTAAATTTAAGATCAGAAACTTTACTTAATTTGAGAATATTCTCAATTTTAAAAAATTGATTTTCAGTTTTTGATGAATTAATCCCGAATAAACCTAAAAAAGAAAATAATAATCCATAGTAGAAATTTAAACTAAACAAACATATAATTCCAAATAAAAAAACCAAAATTGATGATACTAGAGTAAATTTATTTAAAAAATTCCTCCCTTTATTTTTGCTCCCTGAAAAATACCAAATAATACTCTTTAACAAATTACCCCCATCTAAAGATCCTATAGGCATCAAGTTTAAAAAAGCTAAAAAAAGATTCAATATTGCTACTCTATTGACTATATTTACAATTATTTGTTCGTCGGATTTACTAAGAAAACTTATCAGAAGAAGAATTAAAGAAGTAAAGAAACATAATAAGGGCCTTACAATAGAAATTTTTATATTACCTAAAGCTGTTTGACACTCCTTATCTATTTGTAAAATTGGTCCTAGGAAGTAAAAAGTAATTTTTTTTATTTTTACCCCTTGATTTAACGAAACGAACGTATGAAAGACTTCATGTAATATGATCGTGCTCAATAAGAAAAAAGAAGTTAAGAAACCAATTAACCAAGCCTCCTTGACATTATAAATTTGGCCAGAAGTTAAATTAACTTGATTAGAAATGCTCCATGAAAATAAAAAAAGAATTGCGAACCAATATGGATGAATTTTAAAGGGAATTCCCCATATTTTAAAAATTTGCAAACTCCTCAAAAATAATCTCCGTTATATTTACAAATAATATTAATTCTACATATAGGATAAAGATATGCATAAGACCAAAACTTTAGTTAAAATTTGTGGATTAACTTCCATTGATCAAGCTGTTCAGGTCGCGCAATTAGGAACTAATGCAATAGGTATTATTTCTGTTAAAGAATCTCCAAGATATATTTCCCCAGAAAAGAAAAAAGAAATTTTCAAAACTTTAAAAGTTTCATATCCAAATATTGAGAGAGTTTCGGTAGTGAAGAATATGCCTATTGATTCAATTATTAAAAATTACTCAGGAGAGGGAAACGATACAATAATTCAACTTCATGGAGATGAGGATATTGATTACTGTCAAAAACTGAAGCAGAAAATTCCAAATATTGGCTTATGGAAAGCCTTTAGAATAAAAAACAAACAAGATATTGATAAGATTAAAATCTACGAAAATTTTGTAGATGCATTAATTTTGGATTCATGGAACAATGAAACATATGGAGGGTCTGGGGAAAGGATAGAAAAAACATATTTAGAGGATTTAAGTTTTAATAAACCTTGGTGGCTTGCTGGAGGAGTTTCTATAGAATGGATAGATGAGATTTTAAAAAAAATTAAGCCCAATGGTATAGATATTTCTAGCAGTGTTGAAACTTCTCCAGGAATAAAAGATATTTATAAAGTCGGTTTAATTCTAAAAGAAGTAAAAAAATATTAGTTTTTAGTAGTTATTATTAGAAGATTGTTGTTTAACTAGTTCAAAAAATTCTTGTTTTAAACTTAAATCATGCCTAAAATCACCTCTTACTACTGAATTTATCATACTGGTATTTGGCTCCTTAACTCCTCTCCATTTCATACAGTAATGTTGTGCTTTTACTATTATGCCAAGACCTTTAGGCTCACATAATTTTTCTATTTCATCTGCAAGAATCATGACAGCTTCTTCTTGGATATGTGGTCTAGAGAATACCCAATCTGCCACTCTAGCAAACTTAGATAGTCCTATGACTTTATTCCCAGGTTTAATTCCTATCCAACATTCTCCTAAGATTGGAACTAGATGATGCGAGCAAGCAGATCTTACTGTTATTGGCCCAACAGTATAAATTTCATCAAGGTTCTTATCATTTGGGAAGCTAGTAACTTTTGGTTGTTCATGATATCTTCCTTTAAAAACTTCATTTAGGTACATCTTTGAGACTCTTTCTGCGGTCTCCTGAGTGTTATGGTCATTGTCAACATCAATAACTAGTGATTTCAGTAAATCTTTGATTCTAGATGCTACCTCTTTTTCTAGAATTTCTAATTCACCAGGATTAATAAAATCAGCTATATTATCATTTGCACTAAATCTTATACCTTTACTCTTAATGCGATCTCTAATAATTTCTGAAATAAGTTTATTAGTAATCTTTTCATCAAAATTTTTAATATTATCGTTGGGTAATGTAGAAGTCATAAAATTGTTAACAAGAAAATAGTATGTGAAATTTATTAACTGTATCTATTTGGTGCTTATTTGCTAATTTACTATATCACATTCTTATGTTTAATCGGGTTGATTTATACCTCAAAAATTCACTTTATCTTTATTGAAATTTTATGGCAAAAGGTTAAAAAGCTCCTCCAGCAGGCATAAGAGTTAGATCTTCTATTATTTGTGAATCTGGTTGTTCAGCAATATATAGAATTGTATTTGAGACCTTAACAGAAGAAAGCATAGATGATCTATCGAAATCTGATTTAATTGATTCCGAGTCCCAAAGAGGTGTATTTACTGAACCTAAAGTAATAGTACAAGCCCTAATCGAGTTCGATCTTTCTTCCTCTCTGAGACACTTAGTAAACATTGCAAGAGCAGATTTTGAGACACAATAAGCACCCCACTGAGGAAAAACATTATAAGAAGCATGACTGCTAACATTAATAATCAACCCACCATTTTTTCTCATTTGAGGAACAATTAGACTACATATTTGGAAAACACTTGTGAGATTAATTTGAATTATTTCTTGCCATTTTTTGAGGGGCATTTCTACTAGATTCCCATTAAAAGCACTTCCTGCATTATTAATTAAAACGGAAGGGCATCCATATTTGTTTATAGATTCTTTTACAGACTTTTCAATTTCATATTCATTAGATAAATCACATTTTACAAGATTAATTTTTGACTGTGTTTCTAATAGCTCATCTCTCAATGTTTCCATTATCTCTAAATCTCTTGAAAGTAAAATTAAATCCCAACCAGCATTTGCGAAAGTAATTGCTGTAGATCTACCAATACCTTTAGTAGCTCCTGTAATAAATGCTAATTTCAATTTATTCTATTTTCTGAGTCAATTCTTCATAAATTTCTTCAGTATTATTTGATTCAATAAATTTCCCTAAAGCCCTAAATTTTATATATCTTTGTTCTAAAAGTTCCTCTTTACTCATCTTCAATAATTCATTAAGATGCCTCTCGATTGAACCTTTTAGCGTATTTCCAGCTTCAATAGGGGCCCAGTTATTGCCCCCTGCAGGTTCTGATAAAACTTCATCTATTACACCTAATTCAAGAAGATCTTTACCAGTAATTTTTAATGCCGTTGCAGCTTCAGAAGCTTTTGCAGCATCTCTCCATAGAATTGATGCACAAGCTTCCGGGCTAGCCACTGTATAAACACTATGTTCAAACATCAATAACCTATCAGCAACTCCAATTCCAAGAGCACCTCCAGACCCCCCTTCACCAATAATAGTAGCAATGATTGGGACTTGAAAACCAAACATTTCTCTTAGATTTCTAGCTATAGCTTCTCCTTGACCTTGTTCTTCAGCAGAAAGACCGGCATAGGCACCAGGAGTATCAATAAAAGTAAGGATAGGCAAAGAGAATCTATCAGCATGCTGCATTAACCTTAAAGCTTTTCTATAACCTCCTGGTTTAGCCATCCCAAAGTTTCTAACTACATTTTCTTTTGTATCTCTACCTTTCTGATGACCCAATAAAAGAACCGGTTGATTATTTACCGAACCAAGCCCCCCAATTAGAGCCATATCATCTCCTCCATTTCTGTCTCCATGTAGTTCGATCCAATCATCACAAAACATTTGAATGAAATCCAAAGTACTTGGTCTTTGTGGGTGCCTAGCTACTTGTATTTTTTGAGCAGGGGTAAGGGATCTAAAAATTTCCTCTCTTCTTCTTGTAGCAAGTGTTTCTAGTTGTAATAACTGTTGACTAACATCTACTTCTGAATCTCTAGCTAATTCTCTAATTTGCTCTATTTGCTTCTCAAGCTCCACCAGAGGTTTTTCAAAGTCGAGAAGATAACGTCTTGCCATGATCAAACAGCGAGTACTTTTGGTTCCTTATCAAGGCCAATAGCGGAGAATCCATGTTTAATAGAAGCTGCACCAATGAATTCCATTTTATCAAGCGAAATATTATTTCTTCCCCAGCTAAAATTTGTATGGCATTTTTCAAATTCTAGTATCATTGCTTCTGCAAAACATGCAAACATTTCTCTCTGAGGATTTTGCATTTCTGCTAGTTCCATCATATTCCAACCAATATCATTGAAGAACTTTACTATACCTCCTTTTAAGACATGTATGTCATTACCTTGGAATTTTTCGTCCAAATTCTTTGGATACCCCCCATCAATCATTAAACATGGTTTTTTAAGATTGTTTATATCGATTTCAATAGTTTTCGGCATACTTGCCACCCATACAACAATATCTGCTTCAGGCAAGGCTTCATTTAAATTCTTGACAATTCCTCCATCTAACTCTTTTTGTAAAGAGGCCAAAGGTTCTGGTTGCCTTGCAACCAGAAGAAGTTCCCTAATACCTGTTTTATTAATTAACCATCGACAAACAGCACTACCTATATCTCCTGTGGCTCCTACCACTGCAACAGTAGCATTTTTAAGATCAATTCCTATTTTTGGAGCATTCATTTCTAATTGCCTACAAATAACCCATGCAGTATGAGTATTACCGGTTGTAAATCTTTCCCACTCTAAAGAAGTATTTCTAATTTGCTTATGTTGGAGTAGGTTGAAATTCTCGAAAATTATAGAAGTGAAACCACCTAAAGCAGTTATATTAATACCTTTTTTTTGAGCTAATTCCATAGCATTCAATACTTTTCTTCTTGCCGTTTTAAATCTTGAAAGCATTTCAGGAACGAAACACGAATCAATATAAGCACCCTCAATTGATAATCCTGTAGCACTTTGAACCTCTACATTTTCCACTAGTTGAGGAGGGGCTGTGCACCAAACATCTAAATCACCATCGGCAATATGATCAAAGCCCAATATTGAAGCCTTTCTTTTTGCATCTTCAAAACTAGTTGAATGACCTATTAGCCCAAACATTGATTAACTTATTAATGGAATCTATATATTGATATGAACAATAGCACAGTGCTATGAACTAAATTGATAAAAATTATTATTGAATCGACTAAATAAATTAAACAATTGCTGCCATTGCCATTCTTGCAATTTCTCTATTATCCAAACCTATTTCAAGAAGTGTATCTTGATAAGCAATCATGAATTCTTCCATTAATTCTTCTCTGTCCATAGCTAATACTGAAGCATCTTCAGCAACTTGATCTAACATCTTCTTGATCAATGGAAGATTAACTTTATTGGCTTCCATTAGCTCTTCTTTACAAGTAGCTAAATTTTCTTTTAACCATTCTTGGCCATAATTTAAATGGAGATATTCATCTTTAACAACACCTTGGGTAATCTTTTTCGCAAAAGGATCAGCAACCCTTATGTAAACATGGTAAGCAGATATAGCAAAAGCTTCAATCAAAATTGCCTGTATTAATAAACATGTAGTTGTCTTACCATCCTTTAAAGCAACTTGAAAATTGCCATGTAATTTGGAAAAGAATTCTTTAGCAAAAATCATATCTGCTTGAACACCAAGATTTCTTCCACATGCAGTAAAACCTCTTTTATGCTTAAGCTCCATTTTTGCAAGTTTGGTTAATTCTTCTAACTCGTTAGGTATAAGTGTTGCTAAAGAAATGTAATTATCATGTGCTTCTTGCTCACCTTCAATAACAATTGCATTAATTCTGCTGTAAGCATCCTTGTAAGATTCAGTAGTAAAATCAGGTAATTCTATAGAATTCTCGTCAATAGCATTTTCTGTACTAGTGTTTTTATTAGATTCGAGTGTTTGCATGTCAGTAATCTTTAGCTCATTATGCATAAGTTTTACATAATTATAGTGAGTTTATTCAAATATGATGAAAATAGTTTCAATTGTTAAACCATATTTTAATATACTTTCAATTAGGCCAATCTGATTTCATGAGATTCAGAATTAATTTGTACCAATGATTGACTAATAAACTTTTTAAACTTTTACCAAGCTCTATGGTTGAACCTTTGCTATCTCCTATAACTCCAGACTTACTTATATCTTCTGTAAACCAAGCTATTGGAGCATTACCCTCCAGGCTCCAACCCTCCGGAATTTGACTTTGAATTCCTTCACAAGGTCTTTCATCGCCTACAAGCTCAGATTTTAAAGCCATCATCAAACTCGTTTCAGATAAAGAGGCATGCAATCCATTCTCGATCTCTTTTTTTGTTAACAATTCACTTAATCCATCAACACCACTCCACAAAAAACAAGGGAAAACTGAAAGATTTGGAGCAATACTTCTTAATTCTCTTGCTGCCGTATTTAGTAAGGAAATTTGCCCTCCATGAGCATTAATCAATATCAATCTTTTGAACCCCATATCAGCTAATTGAACTCCAACTTCCTTTATCATTAAGG
>CACGEL010000004.1 GCA_902572065.1 uncultured Prochlorococcus sp. | reverse complement strand
TGTTAGGGCAAGCTCAAACTGGGACAGGGAAAACGGCTGCCTTTGCGCTCCCAATAATAGAAAAGCTTGAAAATAATAAAGAATCAAATGCTAAAGTTTTGGTTATGACACCAACAAGAGAATTAGCTACTCAAGTAGCAGATTCTTTCAAAAGTTATAGCTCCGAATCAACCAATTTAAGGACATTAGCAATATACGGAGGTACTGATTTTAGGAATCAAATCTCATCACTTAAGAGGAAAACTGACATAGTCGTTGGAACACCTGGAAGAATAATGGATCATATTAGACAAGGAACTTTTAAGATAAATAAGATAAATTGTCTAGTTCTTGATGAGGCGGATGAAATGTTAAAAATGGGATTTCTTGAAGATATAGAATGGATAATAGATAAACTTCCTGAAAACAAACAAATGGTTTTGTTTTCTGCAACAATGCCAAATGAGATAAGAAATATAGCAAAAAAATATCTTAATGAACCAGCTGAAATACTTATTAAAAGCGTTAAGAAAGAAACTCAATTAATTACCCAAAGATATATTAATGTTCAAAGACACCATAAGTTAGCTGCTCTAAAAAGAATATTAGAAATTACTAATGAAGGAGTAATAATATTTGTCAGGACAAAATTACTTACTACTTCAATAGCTGAGGCATTAGAGAACTCGGGCCATAGTGTGGCAGTTCTTAATGGTGATATTCCCCAGAATCAAAGAGAAAATACAGTTGATAGATTAAAAAAGGGATTTATTGATATTCTTGTTGCAACTGATGTGGCAGCAAGAGGATTAGATGTTGAAAGGATTAAACTTGTTATTAATTATGATTTTCCATTTGATAAGGAAACATATACTCACAGAATTGGAAGAACAGGCAGGGCAGGCAGATCTGGAGAAGCAATCTTATTTGTTAATCAAAGAGAAAAACATTTTTTAAGGAACTTGGAAAACTCGACAAGAAATAAGATCGAAGAAATTGAGATACCAAATAATCAGATAATTAATCAAAAAAGAATGGGAAAATTAATTTCAAATATGAATGAAAGTTTTCTTGCTCAAGAAAATAATGAAGAAAAAAAAGCATTGATGATCGATATTCTTGACACCTTAAAAGAAAAGCATTCTATGGATGAATCAAAAATAGCAATGGCAGCAATTAATTTAGCAATAGGTAATAAATCCTTTTTCATTAATGAAGATGAGTCTTGGATTTATAGACAAAACAATTCTGATCGTAATAGGTCGCATAGAAATGGGAACGGAAATAATCGTATGAGAAATACAAATAGAAGAAATAATTATCAAAATGATTCTTTTGAAACTTATAAATTTAATTTTGGCAAAATGGACAGAGTTAGAGTGGCAAATATTATATCTTCTATTTGTACCTCTACAAATATTAAAGGGAGATCAATAGGCAAGATACAAATATTTAATGAATATAGCTTGGTTGACCTTCCAAGAGATTTGAATGGTGATGTTAGGAATAAATTGAGAAATTTAAATATTAGAAATTAAATTTAGATCATGAGATCTACTACCCAAAAAATTTTATTCTTAAATAACATTTTACTTTTATTGGGATTTATAAATTTTGAATGTTTAGCAGATACTAAAAAAAATTCAATTATAAATTTATTTTGCATAGAAAATTTTAAAGAGGAAATGTCAAAAGCAAATATAAATTATTCAGAAGAAATTGCTAAAGAAACTTGCGATTGCTATTTAAATGAATTTATAAAAACTAATAGTCATCAAAAAGCGATTAATAAATGTAAATTAGAAACTAAGAAGAAATATAAATTATAAAAAGTCTATAATGCAATCTACAAAAAACCAAAATCCAATAGTAAGACTTTATTTAAATTTAAGAGATGAAAGGAGTCTACTATTTTGTGCTTTTTTAAGTTCCATAATAAATAAAATTTTAGATTTAGCTCCTCCAGTAATTATTGGACTTGCAGTAGATATTGTAGTTAAAGAACAGAATTCTTGGATTGCTAGTCTCGGTATAAAAGAAGTACCAATTCAATTAATCTTTCTTTCACTAGCTTCAGGTTTAGTATGGTCAGGGGAATCTTTCTTTGAATATTTATATTCAGTTTTATGGAGAAATTTAGCTCAAATATCACAACATAAATTGAGAATAAAGGCTTATAAGCATATTCAAGAACTTGATATGGCTTTCTTTGAAAATGATAATACTGGTAGACTTTTATCAATTTTAAATGACGACGTCAATCAACTTGAGAGGTTTCTTGATCAAGGAGCTAATCAACTTATTCAGTTATTTATTACTGTTTTAATTATTGGCGGAACAATGATTTTTGTGGCTCCAAAAATCGCATTATTTGCTTTTTTACCTATTCCTTTAATATTTCTTGGATCGATAAGATTTCAAAGAAAGCTCTCTCCAAAATATAAAGATGTAAGGAATAAAGCAGGTCTTTTAGCTTCAAGATTAAATAATAATTTAAGTGGTATTCTTACTATAAAGAGCTTTACTAAGGAGAATTGGGAGCTTAATAGATTAAATAAAGAAAGTCTTGCATATCAAAGAAGTAATAAAGCAGCAATAAAATTATCTTCTGCTTTTATTCCACTAATAAGATTTGCTATTTTGTTTGCCTTTATAGCAATTTTACTTATTGGAGGTTTTCAAACATGGAATAAAGTACTGAATGTGGGAACATATAGCTTTTTAGTATTTATCACTCAAAGATTACTATGGCCACTTACTACTTTAGGACATGTTTTAGATGATTTTCAACGCTCAATGGCATCGATAAATAGAGTAATAGATATTATAGACACTCCCATAAAAATAAAAGATGGCAAAATAAAAATAGAATCTAAAGATATTAAAGGAGATATTAGATTTGAGAATGTTTATTTTAATTATCCTGGAAGAGAATCAACATTAAAGAAAATAAACTTTGAAATCAAAAATAACTCTTCTTTAGGAATTGTTGGATTAACTGGTTCTGGTAAAAGTACAATAATTAAACTTCTTCTTAGGATATATGATAGCGATAGAGGTTTAATATCCTTGGATAACATTCCCATAAAGGATATTAATTTAAAAGATTTAAGAAAATGCATTTCTTTAGTAAGTCAAGATACTTATTTATTTCATGGAACTGTTCAGGAAAATATTGCCTATGGTGCAAGTAGTCCAAAGTTTAAAGATATCCTAAAAGCGTCAAAAATTGCTGAGGCACATAAATTTATTGAACAATTACCGGATGGTTATAAAACAATAGTTGGAGAAAGGGGACAAAGACTTTCAGGAGGACAACGTCAGAGAATAGCTTTAGCTAGAGCAGTTTTAAAAGATGCTCCTATATTAATCCTAGATGAGGCTACTGCTTCAGTTGATAATGAGACAGAAGTTTTAATTCAAAAATCACTATCTAAAATAACTAAAGAAAGAACAACAATAGTTATAGCTCATAGATTAAGTACAATTAAAAATGCAGATAATATTATTGTTATTGATAAGGGCAAAATTATTGAAAGTGGAAAACATGAGCTTTTAATAGATAACAAGAGTGTATATTCAGATTTATGGAATGTCCAAGTTGGTGTTTAAAAATATTTTTTAAAAAACTAAATTAAGAAGTTAAAAGATTCAATAACATTAGAAAACATTCCATCAACTTTATTCCATCTCTCTTCATTCGTTCCTACAGCGAATGTATACAAAGTTCCTCTATCAATTACAACAGTCGCAAGTTCATGCCTTTCTTGATCATTAAGATTTAACTGATATTCCAAATCATAAAAAATGTGATTTGAGGAATCTCTTTTATTTGCACTAACAAGTTTAACTGATCTGCCTGAACCTTCAGGAGCAATAACTTTATCTATTAAAGTTTGTCCAACTTCATTTGGACTTCCCAATTGTTCTAAATCAACTTCTTTATTCACATCTGATATAACCAAACTAAGTGTCTCATTGCTATTAATCAAATCATGGTAAATAATTTCAGGTCCTCCATCTATTTTCACTCTTGTCCAACCTGTTGGATATAAAAAAGCATATCTACCATCAGGACTTTGAAAAGTTTCTAATCCTGCATTTAACCCTCCACTACAAGAACTTAAGGCAAAGCATAAAATTATTAAAAATAGATATTTGAAAGGGTTAAATTTCATATTCTTCATATTTAAGAGATTATTAATTAAAAATATAATAAGACATTAAAAGCAAACAAAAAGAACAAATTTGAAATTTTATGTCTAAATTAATCCTAGAAGAAATATAATCTTGATAACTTTTACCAAACCACTTTCAAAATTAATTGGTCATTTTGAGAAATTTCCAGGAATTGGCCCAAAAACTGCTCAAAGGTTAGCGTTATTTACGCTAAAACAACCTGAAAGTAGCATCAAAGAATTTGCCAAAGCATTATTAGAGGCTCATAGTAATGTAGGCCATTGTAAAAAGTGCTTTAATTTAACTTCAGAGGAAGAATGTGAAATATGCAGAAATACTGAGAGAAATCAAAAAATTATATGCGTGGTAGCAGATACTAAAGACCTATTAGCTTTAGAAAGATCTAGGGAGTTCAAGGGTGTCTACCATGTTATTGGAGGGTTAATTTCTCCTATGGATTCAATTGGTCCAGAATTATTAGAGATTAGGAGTTTAGTGGAGAGAGTAAGTAAATCAGAGGTTGATGAAATTATATTGGCATTAACTCCAAGTGTTGAAGGAGATACCACAGGACTTTATATAGGAAAATTATTAAACCCTTTTACCAAAGTAACAAGAATTGCTTATGGACTTCCTATGGGCAGTGAACTTGAATATGTTGATGAAGTAACTCTAGCAAGAGCCCTAGAGGGTAGAACAAATTTAATTTAAAAATGGAGCATAAAAATAAGATTAAAGTAGAAAATATTTTAAGGCTTCCTTCCTGGATAAAATTTCCAATTAGTAAAGCCTCGGAATTTGAGAAAATTCAAACACTTATAAAAAAGTCAAATATACATACTATTTGTGAAGAGGGGAGATGTCCAAATAGAGCAGAATGTTATGCATCAGGCACTGCTACTTTTTTACTGGGGGGGCTCAATTTGTTCACGTGCTTGTGCATTTTGTCAGGTAAGCAAAGGTAAACCTAGTGAAATTAATAACTATGAAAGTATTCAAGTCGCAGAAGCAGTAAAAATCCTAAACTTAAAATATGTTGTATTAACATCTGTAGCAAGAGACGACCTCCCTGATCATGGAGCTAACTTATTTATCTCAACTATGAATGAGATAAGAAAAATTGATCCAAAAATTCAAATTGAAGTTCTAACCCCAGATTTATGGGGAGGTGGTAAAAGTTTGGAAGATAAAGATAAACTTCAAAAAGAGAGACTTAAAATGATCTTAGAAAAAAAACCTACTTGTTTTAATCATAATCTTGAGACGGTTGAAAGACTTCAAAAAGAAGTTCGTAGAGGAGCTAGTTATAAAAATTCTTTAAGCTTACTGGAAAAAGCTAAGTCTATTGCACCTAATATTCAAACAAAATCAGGAATTATGATAGGTTTGGGAGAAACATTAGACGAAGTAGAGGCTACAATTCTTGATTTAAAAAAAGTTAATTGCGATCAAATTACAATTGGACAATACCTTAGACCTTCATTGAAGCACTTATCTGTAAAGAAATATTGGGAACCAACTGAGTTTGAATATTTAGAATGTTTTTGTAAAAAATTAAGTTTTAAAAAAGTATCTTGCGGACCTTTAGTTAGAAGTAGTTATCACGTAGGTTGAGGATTATCAATCGAAGAAAGTTTTTTCTCAATTTTGTTTAGAATATGAAAACAGTCCCCTTTCATTAGAGTTCCAGCTCCTCCCCAAACTAATCTTAAAAAAAAGATCTATTGGACTAGAACCAACCTCTTTTACAATTTTAAATCCAATAATCTTAAAATATCTAACAAGTTTGAGGCTATATCCCTCCGTATCGTAAATCGCTAATAATCTTGCTTTTTTACTATTTTTCTTTTCTATAGCCCAAGCCATGCTTGTTGCCCAAATTAATTCCGAAACAAAAGGAGGTGAGGTTCTAATTATCCTTAATGTATCGAGCTGAAGACCTTGCTTATTTAAGAAAGTCCACCCTTTCATCTCTCCCCATATCTTTACTATATTATCTTTTTGTTCTGCTACAACAATTTTAAAAAAACATAATCCAAGTGTTTCTCTCGCTTGTATTTTTATAATTAGGCCTAGAGAAAATGCTATTTTTTGCAATTCATCTATTTTCATGATTTTATCGATTAATTCTTATACACTTTTTGATTTTTATCTTTTAATTTATTTATCTGTTTTTGTCTTTCTTCAAATCTTTTTCTATCTTCATTAGTAAATTGGTTAACACAAAAATGACATTGAATACCTTCTATGTATTCCTCTTTTCTCTTGTCATTCAAAGAAATTGGCATTCCGCATGCATGACAAATTGAATAAGATCCTTTTTTTAATTCGTGATCCAAAGAGACTCTTTTATCAAAAACATAACATTCTCCTTCAAAAAGACTTTCTTCTTTTGAAATTTCCTCGAGGTATTTCAGTATTCCACCTTTTAAATGGAAGATATTTTTATAACCTTTATTTTTCAATAAAGTAGTAGCTTTTTCGCATCTAATACCTCCAGTACAAAACATTGCTATATTTTTAGAATTTTCATTTCCTAGATGTTTCTCTAAATTATTATCTACCCACTCAGGAAACTCACTAAAGTTTGTTGTATTTGGATTAATTGACTCTTTGAAACTTCCTATAGAAACTTCATAATGATTCCTTGTATCTATTACTATAGTATTTTGATCTTTAATTAATTTATTCCAATTAAATGAATCAATATAAGTGCCTGCATCTTTTGATGGATTTATTTCTGGGACTCCCATCGTTACAATCTCACTCTTAATTTTGACTTTTAATTTTTTGAAAATTTTTGTATTTGAATAACTAACCTTAATATTTGAGTTATTAATTCCAATAAATTTTGTTAGTAAATTAAGAACTTTTTCTATAACGTTTTCTTCAGCGCAAATAGTTCCATTAATTCCTTCTTTGGCAAAAACTAACAAGCCTGAAAGATTATTATCATTCTCAATCCTCAATAACTTATCTTTCAGTTCAAGAATTAAGTTTTCTTGAAATGAGAAGAAAGAATAGATTGAAACTATCTTATAAATATTCTGTCTCATAAAGAAGAAACTGTTTTATTATGAGATTCAAAATCTTTGTTAAATAGAACTCCTACCTCTTTAAGTAATTTTCTGTCATCTTGAAAAGAAGGATTTGAGGTTGTTAGTAATTCATCTCCATAAAAAATAGAGTTTGCCCCGCATTGAAAACATAAAATTTGAGCCTCTTTAGTTAAACTCTCCCTTCCTGCGCTTAATCTTATTTTACTTTTTGGCATAAGAATCCTAGCAGCCGCAATCATTCTTATCATCTGTATAGAATCTATTTCTTGATTATTTTCTAGTTTTGTCCCTTCAATAGCTACCAATGAATTAATGGGGACACTTTCAGGATGAGGATTCATATTTGAGAGAACTTCTAAAAGAGATGCTCTATCTCCTAGGTTTTCACCTAAACCTATTATTCCACCACAACATACGTTTATACCTGCATTTCTTACTCTTTTAATAGTGTCTAATCTATCTTGATAAGTTCTTGTAGTAATAATATTTTCATAATATTCAGGACTTGTATCAAGATTATGGTTGTAGGCTGTTAAACCAGCATTTGCAAGTTTTGAGGCTTGATCATCAGTTAGCATACCTGCTGTTACACATGCTTCCATTCCAAGTTCTCTTACGCCTTTAACCATCTCTAACATTGAGTTAAAAGATTTGCCCTCTCTAATTTCTCTCCAAGCCCACCCCATACAAAACCTATCTGCGCCTTGTTCTTTTGCTGTCTTGGCTCTTTTTAAAACAGCTTCAACTTCAAATTGAGGATGACTTTTTATTTGGCTAGCACTATATATTGATTGGCTACAATATGAACAATCTTCCTCGCACCCACCTGTTTTCACACTGTAAAGAGAGGCTAATTGGACTTTGTATTGATTAAACATTCTGTGAATATTTTGCGCTTCCCACATTAAATCAATTAGAGGGGCATTTAATATTTCCAAAATCTCATCAAGATTCCAATCAAATCTTATTTTGCTAAATTTTTCACTATCTGTATTAATCATTAGTTACTTAGGAAGAATAGTTAGAATTTTCACAAGATTCATTTGGTAATGATTATATACCTCCAAAACGCCTATCCCTTGATTGATAATCAATAATTGCTTTGAAAAATTCATTCTTGTCAAAATCAGGCCATAATACATCGGTTACATAAATTTCAGAATAAGCTAACTGCCATAAAAGAAAATTACTAATCCTTCTTTCACCACTGGTGCGTATTAGTAACTCAGGATCATTAGAACCTTTTAGTGATAATTCCGATTCAAACAATTGTTGGTTAATTTCATTAGATTTAATTTCTCCAGCAAAATACTTAAGAGCTATTTTTTTGCAACTTTTACGATCTCTTGTCTACCTCCATAATTAATACAAATATTTAACGTAAAATCCTTATTATTTTTTGTGAGGGATTCTGCATTATGGATTATCAACTTTAAGTTCTCAGGAAAAGGAGTTAAATCTCCAATAAAATTAATTTGGATTGAATTTTTGTGTATTTGTTCGATTTCTTTATTTATAACCTTTTCAAATAAATCTATGAGGAAATCCACTTCTTTAGCAGGCCTTGACCAATTCTCTGTTGAAAATGCATAAGCTGTTAGAGTCTTGCATCCCAAGTTTTTAGAGACTTTTATAATTTCTTTTAATACATTTACTCCTGCATTATGACCGAATGATCTTGGGAAACCTTTTTTTATTGCCCATCTTCCGTTGCCATCCATAATTATTGCTATGTGCTTTGGGACTCGAAGTTTATCTATTTCATTAGATAATTCTGAGTTTTCTTTAGTTGATATTTTTTGCGATCTCATGAATTAATCTTTAATCTGATTTATTTGAATTATTTTCAATAGTAATATTATCATTGGTATTTATATTTTGGGACAAAGTGCTTTTATTTGCAGATGATTTTGGATCTCCTAATTGATTTTGATTGCCTACTAATTTTATAAGAAGCTCTTGCAATCGGCTACTTGTAATAGGTCTCTCAAGTTTTCCTTGATTAGCTAATGACAAAGTACCTGTTTCTTCTGATACTACAATGCAAATACATCTGTCGAATCTTTCTGTAATTCCCAATGCAGCTAGATGTCTTGTTCCGAAGCGACTTATGCCTTGTCTCGATAGAGGCAGTATTACTCCAGCAGAAATAATTTTATTTCCTTTTACTAGAACAGCTCCGTCATGTAATGGGGTGTCTGTTGCAAATAGATTTATTAACAAATCAGTAGACAATTGCGCTTCAATATTTATGCCTGAATATAAGAAATCTTCTGGTCTTAAATCGCTCCCTAAATCTACAACTATTAAAGCTCCTTTTCTATTTTGAGAAAGTTTTCCTGCTGCATCAACTAACTGGTTAACTGTTGTAGATGTAGCTCTAAATTCTCTAGGTGGATTGCCTAATAATACAGTTAACCTACCAGTACCTAGTAATTCCATTAATCTTCTTAGCTCTCCTTGCCAAAGAATTGCTAAGGATAGAGAACAAGCTAGAACTACTGCGTCAATTAATTTGGAAGTTAGAGGAAGATATGCATATCTTTGAATAAACCATGCGAAGGAAACTAAAAATAAATATCCTCTCAAAAGCCATAATGTTCTCTGTTCTTTAACTCTCGAGAATAATAAAAGTCCAAATCCAGCTGCAAATAATACATCTAATAAAAACTTTAAGTTTATAAACCCCCAAAAATTCACATTAAAATTTAATTTATTTAAATGTACCTAACTTTCCTTGATAAAGCGATCGGGTAATACATCGAATTTAAGAAGATCATGTGGACTTTCTCTCCTTTGGATAATTTCTGCTTCCCCATTAGATACTAATAGTGAAGCAGGCTTGGGAATCCTGTTGTAATTAGAACTCATTGAATTATTATATGCACCAGTTCCAAAAACACAAATTAAATCTCCTGTTTTACAATCACCTAGTTCAATTTCCTTAAATAATACATCTCCAGATTCACAATGCTTACCTGCGACGGTATATATTTTTTTGGAATTTCTATTTAAAGGATTATTTACTAAACAAGCAGAATAATTAGATTGATATGTAATTGGTCTCGGATTATCACTCATACCACCATCAACTGATAAGTATGTTCTTATCCCAGGAATTTCTTTAAATGCCCCAATCTTGTATATTGTTACGCCAGCGGTAGAAACTATAGATCTTCCAGGCTCGCACATGAGTACAGGTAAATCTAATTTATTTTTTTCACAAGCTTGAATAACAGATAATGAAACTGTTTTGATCCAAGAATCAATGGAAGGGGGATCATCTTCCTGGGTGTATTTAATTCCTAATCCACCACCAACATTTAGCTCTTTTATTTTGTGACCAAATTCTCTAGCTTGCAAGATAACATTTACCATTATTTCTCCAAGATCTTTATGTGGATCAAGTTCGAATATCTGAGATCCTATATGAGCATGCAATCCAATTAATTTTAGATGTTTAGTTTGATTTAATACTCGAAATAACTTATTTAAAGACTCAAGTCCAAATCCAAACTTGCTATCAAAGGATCCGGTTCTTATGTATTCATGAGTATGGCATTCTATTCCAGGGGTAAATCTAATCATTATTTCTAGATCATAATTTAATGAGTCAGATATCTCTTCTAATCTTCTTAGGTCATGATCATTATCTACAATTACTTTGATTTTATTTTTTATGGCAAAGGTAATTTCCTTATCAGATTTATTATTTCCATGAAAAACAATTTTTTCATTTGGAACCCCACCCTTTAAAGCCGTTAATAATTCACCTTCTGAAACGGCATCAAGACCAAATCCCTCTGAAGCTACCATATTACTCATAAAAAGGGAGCTATTTGCCTTGGAAGCATAGATTGGGAGGGATACTCCTGGATAATATTTTTCTAATGCTTTTTTATAAGCTCTACAGGAATTTCTTAAAGTTACCTCATCTAATATATAAAGTGGTGAATCGTATTTTTTTACTAAATCTTCTATAGAACATCCACCAATATTGAGTTTTTTAGTGCTGTCAATAGTGGTAGTAATGGGTACGATATTTTTGTTGGGGCTAGTTAAATCAATTTTATTTTTTAAGAATGAAGTTTTTTCTTCCATAGGAACGATTTCTTACAATATTATTCTACAACTTTCAGAACTTCTATAATGTAGTCAATTTAAAAAAATCTTTTTTTAGAGATAATAATTAATTCAATGATTTCAATTAAAGAAATTGATCATAAAGAACTTGAATTATGTTTTGAATTAGATACAAAAACAATTTGTTTATGGACTAAAAAACAATGGGAAAGTGAGTTTAAAAAGAGAGGAGTTAAAGTGGTTGCAATATTAATAGGAAAGAAGATAATTGGAATTTATGTTGTTCATACAATAATTGATGAAGCTCAAATAAACTTTTTTTCGATTGACAAAAGATTTCGTCGAAAAGGTTACGGTACTTATTTAATGAACTATTTAATAAAACAGTGTGAAAAATTAAATATAAAAAAATTATTATTGGAAGTTTCGGAAAAAAATTCAATTGCTGATGTTTTTTATAGCGAATTCAATTTCTTAACTGTTGGAAGAAGAAAAAACTACTATAAAGACGGCACTGACGCTGTTTTGAAAGAAAAAAAATTTATAAAGTAGTTATTAACTTATTTTTGTGCGGATTACCAGAATCCTTGAAATCACTTTAATAAGCTGCTATATCGACATTAAGGTAATATTATGTTAAAAAAATTAAAATTTTGAGTATTCACAAAAGCTCATTCTGAACACAAAATTGACTTAATACTGGTAGGTTATTAGTAGGAATTAAAGTCTTAAATGTTTGAAAGATTTACAGAAAAAGCAATAAAAGTCATTATGCTTGCCCAAGAGGAGGCTCGAAGGCTTGGACATAATTTTGTTGGAACGGAGCAAATTTTGTTGGGTTTAATAGGTGAAGGTACAGGGGTAGCAGCAAAAGTACTTAAATCACTAGGAGTTAATTTAAAAGATTCAAGAATTGAAGTTGAGAAAATAATAGGTAGAGGTTCTGGTTTTGTAGCAGTAGAAATACCTTTTACCCCAAGAGCAAAAAGAGTGTTGGAGTTGTCTCTAGAAGAAGCCCGACAATTAGGACATAATTATATAGGTACTGAACACTTACTATTAGGTCTAATTAGGGAAGGTGAAGGAGTCGCAGCAAGGGTTTTAGAAAATCTAGGGATAGATTTAACCAAAGTTAGAACTCAAGTAATAAGAATGCTTGGAGAGACTGCTGAAGTGGGTACAGGTGGATCTTCTCAAAATAAAGGAAATCTAAAGACAGCAACTCTTGACGAATTCGGGACTAATTTGACAAAACTCGCAAGTGAATCAAAGCTTGATCCAGTTGTAGGACGTCATGATGAAATAGATAGAGTTGTTCAGATTCTAGGTAGAAGAACTAAAAATAATCCTGTTCTTATAGGAGAGCCTGGAGTTGGGAAAACAGCTATAGCTGAAGGATTGGCTCAAAGAATTCAACTTGGAGAAATACCTGATATTCTTGAAGATAAAAGGGTTTTAACTCTTGATATTGGTCTTCTTGTGGCAGGAACAAAATATAGAGGTGAATTTGAAGAGAGACTAAAAAAAATAATGGAAGAAATTAAATCGGCTGGAAACGTTATTTTGGTTATTGATGAAGTTCATACTTTAATCGGAGCAGGAGCTGCTGAAGGTGCTATTGATGCCGCAAATATCTTAAAGCCTGCTTTAGCTAGAGGTGAACTCCAATGCATAGGGGCTACAACTTTAGATGAATATAGAAAACATATTGAGAGAGATGCAGCTCTTGAAAGAAGATTTCAACCAGTTACAGTCGGAGAGCCATCTATTGAAGATACAATAGAAATTTTAAAAGGTTTAAGAGAACGTTACGAACAACACCATCGCTTAAAAATTACTGATGAAGCTTTAGAAGCTGCAGCTCACCTGGGTGATCGTTATATATCGGATAGGTTTTTACCAGATAAGGCTATTGATCTTATAGATGAAGCAGGAAGTAGAGTAAGATTAATTAACTCCAAACTTCCTCCTGAAGCTAAAAAAATTGATAAGGAATTAAGGCAAGTTCAAAAACAAAAAGAAGAATCAGTAAGAGATCAAAATTTTGATCAAGCCGGTCAGTTAAGGGAAAAAGAAATAGAATTGTCTGCAAAAATTAAAGAGCTTTTAGATAACAAAAAAGAAAGTTCAGATAAAAATGACTCAAGTAATGCTGTGATAACTGAAAAAGATAACTCAAATGTTATTCAAAGTCCTCTCGTAAATGAAGAAGATGTGGCTCATATAGTGGCTTCATGGACAGGCGTTCCTGTTCAGAAATTAACAGAAACTGAGTCAGTAAAACTGCTCAATATGGAAGAGACATTACATCAAAGGCTTATAGGACAAGATGAGGCTGTAAAATCAGTATCAAAAGCTATAAGAAGAGCTAGAGTTGGTTTAAAAAATCCAAATAGACCTATTGCAAGCTTTATTTTTTCTGGACCTACTGGTGTTGGAAAAACAGAACTAACTAAATCTTTAGCATCATATTTCTTTGGTAGTGAAGAAGCTATGATTCGATTGGATATGTCTGAATTTATGGAAAGACATACGGTTAGTAAACTAATTGGTTCCCCTCCAGGTTATGTTGGTTTTAATGAAGGAGGTCAACTTACAGAAGCTGTAAGAAGGCGACCATATACAGTAGTTTTATTTGATGAAGTAGAGAAAGCACACCCAGATGTATTTAATTTGTTATTACAATTACTTGAAGATGGAAGATTAACAGATTCCAAAGGTAGAACAGTCGATTTTAAAAATACGCTTTTAATAATGACTTCTAATATTGGCTCTAAAGTGATAGAGAAAGGTGGTGGTGGTTTAGGTTTCGAATTCTCTGGTGATTCTGCTGAAGATAGCCAATATAATAGGATTAAATCTCTTGTAAATGAGGAATTAAAACAATACTTCAGGCCAGAGTTTTTAAACAGACTTGACGAAATAATTGTATTTAGGCAATTAACTAAGAACGAAGTTAAGGATATCGCAGAAATAATGTTAAAAGAAGTATTCTCTCGATTAAATGATAAAGGTATAAAATTAGATGTTACTGATGCATTTAAAGAAAGACTCGTTGAAGAGGGATATAATCCATCTTATGGAGCAAGGCCTTTAAGAAGAGCAGTAATGCGCTTACTAGAGGATAGTTTAGCTGAAGAAGTTTTGTCAGGCAGAATAAAAGATGGAGATACAGCTTTAGTAGATATTGACGATAATAAGAAAGTTACAGTAAATATTTCTTCAGAGGAATCTTCGCAAGAATTGGCAGGGGCTAATTTTTAATCCTCCATGCTCATATGCAGTTAATATCACCAGAAAAAATATATAGGGGAAGTGGTGCCTGGTTTAAAGCTTTACCAAAAATTAAAGAATTTTCTAAGCGCCCTTTGCTTTTAGGAAGAAGTGCAGCAACTAATAAAATTAGGCAGCAGATTTATAAAGATTTGCTTGACGAGGATTTTGAAATACATATTTCCAACCTAAAATACGACTGTTGTTTTGAAGATATTAAAAGGTTAGAAAGTTTTGTACTCAAGAATAATTGTGA
Organism: uncultured Prochlorococcus sp.; assembly: GCA_902572065.1. The sequence goes on along the minus strand of CACGEL010000004.1, from coordinate 22,387 downwards.
CTCTATTATTGCCATAGGTGGAGGTAAAGTTTTAGATGCTGGGAAATTTTTAGCAGATTCTTTTTCGATTCCTGTTATCACTATTCCTTTAAGTGCATCCACTTGTGCCGGATGGACTGCACTTTCAAATATTTATTCAATAAATGGGCAATTCATTAAGGACATTGAATTAAAATCCTGCCCTAAAATATTGGTGCTTGATTATGAATTCATTAAAACCGCTCCAAAGAGGACACTTTCTAGTGGAATAGCTGATGCTTTAGCAAAATGGTATGAATCTTCTTTAACTTGTTCAGAATCTGAAGATGGACTTGTTCAACAAGCAATTCAAATATCAAGAGTATTAAGAGATCAGTTACTTATTTATGGAGAGAGCGCTTATCAGAATCAATGTGTTCAAAATCTTTCTTGGTGCAATACTATTGAAGGATGTGCTCTGACTGCTGGATTGATTGGAGGAATTGGAGGTGAAAAGTGTAGAACTGCAGCTGCTCATGCTTTTCATAATGCTATTACTCAAATAGTTGCAACGCATAAGCCCTTACATGGAGAAATTGTTGGAGTTGGCATATTATTACAATTAAGATTAGAAGAAACCAAAAATAATAATAAATTAGCTGATCAATCAATTAAACAGCTATTGGTTTTAATGAAAAAATTAAATTTACCAACTTCTATTGCTGAATTAGGTATAAATGTTTTTGAAAATAATAATTTAAATAAAATTGCTGAGTTTACATGTAGGGATAAATCTGAAATTCATTTTTTACCTTTTAAAATTAGTCAACAAGACATTATTGAAACTATTTCGAATTTTGAAAAGCAAAAAATTATAATTTCATAAATTCTTTGAATAAAAAATATTTTAATGACTTTAATAGACTGAATATTGATTATTTTGAAAAGATTAAGGTATCTATTCAAGATCCAGCAGGCTTATACATGTCTAAGGATGTCAAATGGGTAAAACTTGACGAAAAATGGAATTATTCACAATTCCCTGTAGTTATAGAAGGTTCAGGAAAACCTATATTGTTCTTGCATGGATTTGACAGTAGTTTTCTGGAGTTTCGTAGAATATATCCATTTCTTAAAAATAAATTCCAGTTGATAATACCCGACTTATTAGGATTTGGTTTCACTCCTAGGATTGCTTCAAATGAATATAATGCTTGTAAAATAATATCTAATCTTTTAGATATTATTAATACTTTAACTTTAAAAAATAAGTTAATGATTGTTGGCGCGTCTATGGGAGGATCAGTAGCGTTAAACTTAGCGAAGGAAATTCCAGACCTCATTGATAAAATAATTCTATTATCACCAGCGGGATTTTTTGGTGAACCCAAAACTATTCCGTTCCCATTAAATCAAATTGGAGCTGCTTTTTTAGGTTTGCCTCAAGTAAGAAAAAGTCTTTGTAGACAAGCTTTTGCTTATCCAGATAAAAATGTTGGTTCTATGGAAGAGCAAATCGCCTCTATTCATTTAGGGTGTCCTGGTTGGAGAAATTCATTAGCCTCTTTTGCAAAAAGTGGTGGATTCGCAGGGACATATAAATATATGCAAAATATTTCAATTAAAACTATATGTGGAGAGAATGATCGAATTCTTGGAAAAAAAGAAATTTATAAAATAAAACAAATTGATCAATTGAATTTTATTGGGTTGAAAAATTGTGGTCACCTCCCACATGTAGATTTGCCATCATTAACTGGCAAGATTATTTACGATTATTTTTGTGTTTAGCAAAAGTAAAATTAATAAATTTAATAATATTGCAATTAAAACTTGGTTAAAGTCTGTTCTTAAAAGTATTGATATTCATTCTTTAAAGTTAATTTAAAATCAAAAGTGTTTTAGTAAAGTAGATGAAATTTACTTAGAAGCTAAGAATATTATTTATCAAGACTTATATGTAAATAATAAATCTAGATTTGTCATCAAAAGTAATATTTGATAATTAATTAAAATACTTCAAAATTATAATTATGTAATAGATGACTGCAGGTGTAAAAATATAACTATCAATTCTATCAAGAATTCCACCATGACCAGGCAAAAAAGTTCCTGAATCTTTTATTTTTGCATCCCTTTTCATCATTGATTCAATTAAATCGCCTACTAATGCCATAAGTGAAACTAACATTCCATACAAAATACCTATTAAAAATGGATTCTTCCAATTAAGTAAAAACGCAAAAAAAGTTGCTACAGAAATTGAGCATATTATTCCTCCTATCAAACCTTCAAGTGTTTTGCTGGGAGATATAGGAGAAAGAGCTTTTTTGCCAAATGACTTTCCAATAAAATAAGAGCCAATATCACTAGCTACTATTAATAAACAAGAAATTAATGTTAAGTAAAGACCTGACGAATTTGAAAAGTTTTCAAAGGATAATATTCCATCGGACATATGATTTATCGTCGATTCAACTGACCTCAATTTAATCCAATAACTAGGTAAAAAACCTAAGTAAAACAATCCAAAAATAGATGCTGCAATATCAGCAATTGTGCCTGACTTAGGCTGAAGCAATAACCATGTACATATCCCTACTGAACATATTGGTAATATCGAATTGTATATTTCTCTATCAAGGAATCCAATAACTTCTAGATAAGTAGAGATTGTAATTATGAAACATGAAAATAATGTAGTTTTAGTAGCTGGTTTTATTCCAGTAAATTCAGCCATTCTAAAAAATTCAAGTAGGGCAATATAGGTAAGAAGTGCAATTGCTATTGTGAAAAACCATCCACCTAATAAAACAACTATTAATCCAAATAATCCGATTAGTAAACCACTTCGCAATCTCATATTTGATTTCTAATTATATAGGACCCTTATGTATGAATTTAACAGATCTTCGTTATATAAACTTTGAGTTTCTATCCAATCTATTCTTTCTTTGTCTATTCTCTCTCCAGGAACTATTAAAGGTATTCCAGGAGGATAAGGACAAATAATATCTCCAGAAATTTTTCCTAAGGATTGAGCAAGTGGAATACTATATGTTTTACTCCTCCAGGCAATTCCTATTGGCATTTCTGGGGTTTGTACTAATTTAAAAGGTGGTTTTATAGCTTTCAGATTATTAGATTTATTAGTATTAATTAGTAACTTTTTCCATAATTTATGAAATAAAAAAATAAAATCCCTATGACTTGAAAACCCAAGGCAAAAAGTAAGTGTCATCATTTCAGGTAATTCAGCAATTAGTCCATTTTTATAAAAAAATCTATCTGCAGTAAAACCATCAATTCCAACTTCAGATGTATTTAGTATTATTTTTAAAGGATCTTGAGTTTCAATAAGAGGTATATTTCTTTTTTTTAACTCTTTGAAGATTTCTTTTGCATCAGAAATTCTTTTTTTGTATTTATTCAGATTATCCTTATTTAGCCAGTCTTTAATAGACTCTTCACAAGAGGAAAGTAAAAGGGAATTTGGACTTGTAGTCTGCAATAAATTTATGCTTTTGATTAAATTATTTTCTTCTATAAGATTGCCATTATGCCAAATTACTGCTGTTTGAGTTAGTCCGTTAAGTGACTTATGTAATGAATGGACTATTAAATCAGCTTTGGATCTTAAGGCTGATTTAGGCAAATTTAAATTTTCACAAAAAAGAAAATATGAACCATGGGCTTCATCAACTAAAACGGGTAAATCATGTTGATGACAAATTTTAATTAAAGGTTCAATATCTGAAGAGTATCCTTGATAGTAAGGTCTAACAAGTATTACGCCTACAATTTTCTTGTTTTCAAAATCCAGATTATTGAATATATTTTTAAACCACTTTTTAGTGATGGGCTTATAATGTCCAGTTTTCTTTGAAAATTCTAAGTCAAAAAATATTGGAATAATATTCTGCAAAGCACAAGCTTTAATAACACTAATATGAACATTTCTTGGCATAAGAATATATTCTCCAGGATTAGCCATGGCAATTATTCCTGATTGAATTAAACCAGAGGCTCCGTTTACTCCGAAAAAACATTTTTTGGTTTTTACTCTTTTTGAAATTGATATTTGAGCATCATTTATTAATCCACTATTAGATAATGGAGAACCTATTTCAGGAAGTTCAGGTAAATCCCAAAAACCTGGTTGTTTTTTTAATAATCTAATTAAGCCTTTTGGTAAAGCTCTTCCTCTGTTATGGGCAGGAAAAAAAAGTGACTTTAAAAACTTTTTAGTTAGAAAAGAAGAAATACTCATAAAGTATTATTGGCATATATAGAATGTATTGAAGGAAATTCTTCCTTAATATTTTTAAATTTAAATGGCAACTTCTTATTCAAAATATTCACCAAAAGGAGATTTGATTTGGTTAATTTTAAGGCCATGGATATTTTTCCCAAGAATTTTGTATATACTATTAACTTTAATATTTCTTTTATTAAGAATACTTTTTCAAGGTAACAGTAATAGTCAGAATGTACAGAAAAATCTTTCAAAATACCTTTTTGAAGTGATTACAAATTTGGGCCCATGTTTTATTAAATTAGGTCAAGCACTCTCAACTAGGCCAGATCTTGTAAGGCAAGATTGGTTAACAGAATTGACTAATTTACAAGATAATCTCCCACCTTTTGATCACAAAATTGCTTTAGAAATAATTGAAGATGAACTTGGAGCTCCTGCTAACGAATTATTTGATGATTTTCCAGATACCCCTATTGCTTCAGCTAGCTTAGGAATAGTTTATAAAGCAAAAACAAAAAAAAACAATTCTTTTTGTGCTGTAAAAGTACAAAGACCTAATTTATACTTTCAAATCAGAAGAGATATTGTAATATTAAAAATTTTAGGAAATTCATTCGGATCATTTTTACCACTCAATATAGGCGTTGGTATTGGAGAAATAATAGATGAGTTTGGTAAAGCCCTTTTTGAAGAAATTGACTATGAAAAAGAAGGAAAAAATGCATTGAAGTTCGCTGACTTTTTTAAAGCTAATCCAAATGTATTTATACCAAAATTGGAAAAAGATTTCTCCTCAAAAAAGGTTATTACAACATCTTGGATTGATGGAGTTAAATTAAGAGACAGGGAAATATTAGAACAAAATAATTTGATACCTGCTTCGTATATAAGAACGTGTGTAATAAGTGGACTGCAGCAATTATTCGAATATGGTTATTTTCATGCAGATCCTCATCCTGGAAATATGTTTGCTCTTAAGGGAGGAAGCTCTGATTACGGACACTTGGCTTACGTTGATTTTGGGATGATGGATACTATTACAAATTCTGATAGGCTTACACTAATCAAAGCAATTGTTCACTTAATAAATAAAGAGTATTTATTAATGGCGGAAGATTTTCAGAAATTAGGCTTCTTAACCAAAGAACAAGATATTGAAATACTTGTGGAACCACTAAAAGAAGTTCTTGGTGGAGCTTTTGATTCTAATGTTGGTAATTTTAATTTAAAAGATGTAACGGATAAATTCTCAAAACTTATGTATTCGTATCCATTTAGAGTGCCAAGTAGGTTTGCATTAATAATCAGAGCTGTAGTTAGTCAGGAAGGTTTAGCTTTGAGACTTGATCCTGAATTTAAAATCTTGAAAGTTGCATACCCATATATTGCCAAAAAACTTTTAACAGATAATTCAGATGAAATTGTAGATATTCTTCTTGAAGTTGTATTTGATAATGAAGGAAGAATTCAGATAGATAAGCTTGAAAGTTTATTAAATATCTTATTTAAGGATACTGAAAATATTACTTCAGATCTCATTCCAGTTGCTAATGCGGGATTGAAACTATTTGTAAGTGGAAAAGGATCAGAAGTTCGGAAAAACCTTTTATTAAGCCTTGTTAAAGATGATAAATTAGAATTTAAAGACGTCGAAAAACTCTTAAGTCTATTAAGAGTTACTTTTAGTCCTTTAAAATTAGCAAAAAGTGCCGTTCAAAATATTATTTCTCCAGCTTAGTTTTTATATCAACTAATTAAAATGAAATTATTCAATATTAATTTTTTAAAGAAAAAAAATCAAACAGTAGATGAAAAGATCCACATTAAAAAATATGATCGATATTGTGAAATTGGTAAATTAGTAAAAGAAGCAAGGATTCAAAATAATCTTTCTATTAGAGAATTATCTTACATCTCAAAAATTCCAGAATCCTCTATAAATTCAATAGAGAATAATATTAAAGAACTTAGACCCAAATATCCTTTCTTAAGATCAATATTATTTAAGCTGGAAAAATGTTTGTCTATGAAAGATAATACCCTGGTAGAGTTGGCAATTAAAGAAACTAATACTTTAGATAAAAGTAAAAAGAAATTCATAATAAGAAAAATTGCTTTTCTTGATTCTTGGCAGGGAAGTGTTTTCTACTTTTTATTTTTATTATTTACATTATTTATTCTTAATCGATATTTTATTTCAAATACAGATATTATTGAGATACAAATAATTGAAGAAAAAGTAAACCAATAATAGATTCTAATTTCTAATTACTTAATCTCCCATAACTATTTCCAAGATCACTATATTTTTGTAAATTTATATCTATCTCTTCTAGGGTTTTATTCAATTTCCATCTCCAATTATTGGTAATTGTTCCTGGAGTATTTAATCTACAAGAGTCATCCAAAGATAGTATATCTTGTATTGGAGAGACAAAAAGTTTGGCTTTTGTTCTCATGCCAACTTCTATTAAATTCCAAGAGGGATTATCAGAAAAATTATAGTTATCTTTAATTTGATCTTTAGTATTATTATCTAAATAATCCCACCATGTTGTAGAAGTAGCATTATCATGGGTACCTGTATAAACAACCCAATTCTCTCCTTCAATGTTTTTAGGTAGATAAGGGTTATTTGTGTTCCCGTCGAATGCGAATTGCAAAATCTTCATTCCCGGTAATTCATAACTATCCCTTAATAGTTCTACATCTTTAGTTATTACCCCAAGATCCTCAGCAATGATAGGTAAATAATTAGATTTTAAATCTTTTTTTAGGAGGTTTAATAACTCTTTACCAGGAGAATTAACCCAAGTCCCATTAATAGCATTCTTTGCATTACCATCAATTCTCCAATATCCAGCCAAAGCTCTAAAGTGATCAAGTCTTAAAATATCTACAAGTTCAAATTGTCTTTTGAATCTTTCTCTCCACCATTTGAAATTAGTTCTTTTGTGTTTGGACCAATAATAAGTGGGAGTACCCCATAGTTGTCCAGTAGATGAGAAATAATCAGGCGGAACTCCACTTTGAAAAAGTAACTTTCCACTCTGAGATATTGAGAATAGTGATTTATTACTCCAAACATCAGCACTATCTCTTGAAACATAAAAAGGTAAATCCCCTACAAGTGTAATTCCTTTACTTTTGGCAAAGCTTTTGATTTCCATCCATTGTTTATCAAGATGCCACTGAATTAATTTTGTTTTAAGAATCTCATTATTTTTGTCCTTTAGCCATGGCTTTATACATTCAATTTTCTTTTGCTTAAACTCAAATGGCCACTCCCACCAAGGCAACATATTAAACTCCTCTTTAATAGCAGTAAATATTGAATAATCTTCAACCCATTTATTTTTTTTATTCCATATATAAAAATCAGTTTTCCTCTCTTCAGATTGAGATTCCCAACCAATTAAAAGATATTCGCCTAATTTTTTAGATAACTTATTTGCGAAATCAAAATTAAAATTAGCTTCATTATGATTATTTGATTGTAATTCATGCTTATTGGATAAAAATATAAAATTTTTTTCAATTAATTTATTAATATCCAGAAACCAAGGATTTAAAGCAAAACTAGATGGAGAACTATAAGGAGATCCAGTTGAATCTGTTGGAGTAAGAGGTAAGAATTGCCAGAAATTAATCCTATGCTTAGAAAGTTTTCTTATCCAGTCCTTTGCTCCTTCTCCAAAAGTACCACTGTAGCTACCTCCAGGGAGGCTTGAAGGATGAACAAGTATTCCTAAAGCTTTATTTTTAAAAACTGATTTTAAAGTCATAATATATATAAAATTTTAATTCTTATAACTTGAATTTCAATGGTTATCTAAAACTAACAATAGATAAACATAAATGATTTAACAAATGCCTTATAAAAGGTTATTTGTTTTTGTCTTGAAATTTTTAATTATCTATTTTAATAATATCTTTTTTATCAAACAAGGGACTTCCTACTTTGGAAGATAAGAAAGTTAATTAATTTTTGCGAAATTGATATTAGGGACTACGATAACAATAGAGTTTTTAAAAGCTAATTTCGTGACTAGTTTTATCACGGCAGTGGAGAATAAAGAACCAAATTTAAATCTAACCAACAGTAGACTAAGGTTAGTTAGTGGAACTACTAATCCCAAATTAGCAGAAGAGATTGCTTCATATTTAGGGATAGAAAATGTTCCTTTAGTATCTAAAAGATTTGCTGATGGAGAACTTTATGTTCAAATTCAACAATCTATAAGAGGTTGTGATGTATTCCTTATTCAGCCTACATGCGCTCCAGTAAACGATAGTCTAATGGAGTTGATGATAATGGTAGATGCTTGTAAAAGAGCTTCAGCAAGGCAAATTACAGCTGTTATACCCTATTTTGGATATGCAAGGGCAGACAGAAAGACTTCAGGAAGAGAGTCAATTACAGCAAAGCTTACCGCAAATTTACTTGAAAAATCAGGTGTAGATAGGGTTCTTGCCATGGATTTACATTCTGCCCAAATACAAGGATATTTTGATATCCCTTGTGATCATATTTATGGATCTCCTGTTTTAATTGATTATCTCGAAACTTTAAGTTTGAAAGAAGTTGTAGTTGTATCTCCTGATGTTGGTGGAGTAGCCAGAGCAAGAGCATTTGCCAAATTAATGAAAGATGCTCCATTAGCTATTATTGACAAGAGAAGATCGGCTCACAATATTGCAGAGAGTTTGACTGTGATCGGAGAAGTTAAGGGGAAAACGGCTATTCTTATAGATGACATGATTGATACTGGGGGAACTATTTGCTCAGGGGCAAATCTTTTAAAAAAAGAAGGTGCAAAGAGAATTTTTGCATGTGCTTCTCATGCAGTATTTTCTCCCCCTTCTTATGAAAGGTTAAGTGTAAAAGATTTATTTGAACAAGTTATAGTTACTAATAGTATTCCAGTAATTGATAATAAAAACTTCCCTCAATTAAAAGTACTTTCCGTTGCGAATATGTTAGGAGAGGCAATTTGGAGAATTCATGAGGAAAGTTCTGTTAGTTCTATGTTTAGATAATTAAAAAATAAAAAAATTTATTTTTTATTGTCTTTTAGTATTTTGTTGACTTTTTTAGTTACTTCTTTAGGAACACTATCTGGACAATATTGTATTGCTGTAGTAACTATTTGAAATTCGGCCCCTGCAAATAATTTATCTCTATCTAATTTTTTATCTCCTAATTCTTTAACTACACCTCCATGCTTGCCCTCTATTACTTGTACATAAGTTGCAGTTGCCACACCTACAGCCTTTGGGAATTCTATACCAGCTTGTGAAGCGATACAAAGATAAGAAGCTCCCATACCTTTATATAAATATAAATCTTCTTCAGTTGCAGACAGTAGTTTTCTGTCGGATTTAATCTGTTTATTAATTATTGTTATGTCAAAAAATGTAAAATATAAAAGTATTGGGAAACTTAATAATTTAATGAATTTCTTTGAATATAAATTAATAATCATTAACTACTTCTAATCTTTATTATTAAAGATAACATTTTTTATTTTGAAACTCTATTAGCCAATAGAACTTATGTAATAATTCTAATTTCATGATGGTTCTCTACTATTTTAAGCTTATCCTTATTCCATGAATATATAACTCTATACCTATAATTATCCTGGTCAATGAGTCTTGTATGCTCAAGGATATACCAGTTTTCATAGGTCGATTCGAAAATCATCTCATGTTCATCAACTTGTTTAATATTAGAAATACCATCAATATTACTTAAATAAAAATTTTCTCTTATTAGCTGGTGTCCCTTTATAAATGCTTTCATTTCCCCTTTTTCCTTATATTTAGGATTCTCATCAAAAAAGCTATATTTCTTTTCTGGATACCAAGTGAATTTATAATGTGATTCCCATTCTTTTTTTGTTTCTATGGCCTCAACATTTATATACATACATATGTTGTAGGTTTTCTTTCCTTCTTCAATAAAATATGATCTATTGGATTTCCAAAGTCCAATATTACGTGAGAACCATCTTTTTAAATTACTATTTATACTCACTTCGGGTGAGTTATATTCTCCAGAATAAAAATTAGGTTTTTGATTAATAACAACCATTTATAAATAGCATCTATTTATTTCATAGCTTATCTGTAAAATAAATATAAATATCTTAATGTGTTTATAAGCAATAATAGCTTTTCAACACTTCAGGGGAAATGATTTGAATGAAAAAAAAGAACTAAAACTTATACTAGTTGCTGCTAGAAATCATCTTTCTAGAGGCGATTTGAAATCATTATTATCTTTTTTAGAATCAGAAGAATGCGAATTTGAGATTTCTCTTCAAATTTCTGAACCAACAGAACAGCCTGAACTACTTGAGATGCACAGATTAATTGCTATCCCAGCTCTTATTAAAGTTTCACCTGGCCCAAAGCAAATATTTGCAGGAAGTAATATATTTGTTCAGTTGCAGACTTGGTTGCCTAGATGGAAGCAAGAGGGAGTTACAAAAAATTTAGGTATTAATTTTCAACCTTCAAATATAGATTCAATTAGAACCCAAAAAGAATTTCTCCTTGAGGATGAATTGTTGGTCCTAAGACAGGAAAATGAGACACTTACAAAAAGAATCGAATCGCAAGAAAGACTATTAAGAATGGTTGCACATGAATTGAGAACACCATTAACGGCAGCCACTTTGGCTATTCAAAGTCAAAAATTAGGCCAAATTGATGTGACAAAATTACAAGATGTTATTAAACGTCGCTTAGAAGAAATTGAACTTTTATCTCAAGATCTACTAGAAGTTGGAACAACGAAATGGGAAGCACTTTTTAATCCCCAAAAAATTGATTTGGGAAATATAAGTGCCGAAGCAATTCTTGAATTAGAAAAATTTTGGAGATTGAGAAAAATACAAATTGATACTGATATTCCTTCGGATCTCCCGAATGTATTTGCAGATCAAAGAAGAATGAGACAGGTTTTTTTAAATTTAATTGAAAATGCCCTTAAATTTTCAGAAGATTCTGGATTAATTAAAATTACAATGATTCATAAAACGAATCAATGGGTAGAAATAACAATTTGTGACAAAGGAGCTGGGATTCCTTTAAGTGAACAAAAAAGAATATTTCTTGATAGGGTAAGGCTACCACAGACATCTGAGGGGACATCTGGATTTGGGATTGGCTTATCTGTTTGCAGAAGAATTGTTGAAGTACATGGAGGAAGAATATGGGTTGTATCAGAAGTTGGTGAAGGTTCTTGCTTTCATTTTACTGTCCCAGTATGGCAAGGCCAAAACAAAGAGCAACAAAACTTGACGAAAGGATAGCTTTACTCTTAATTTTTTATAAGCTGCTTAAGCTATTTCCTTGGCCCCATCGTCTAGAGGCCTAGGACACCTCCCTTTCACGGAGGCGACAGGGGTTCGAATCCCCTTGGGGCTATAATTTAATTCTTTTCAATTATTTCTTTAATTGAATTTTTTCGCTTGCTTATCTACTGCTATCAAATTTTCAGAAAGATCTTTTCTTAACCTTTTTTCTATCATTCCAATAGGCATCCACTGGCAACCTTGTACAGTTAAATCATAAATCAATGAGTTAATTGAAGTCCCTTTAATAGTTTGAATTCTCCAGCTTCCTTCAAATCTTCTGAAGTCTCCCTTAATTAAACTAAACCGTAATAAACCAATATCTTTCTCTTCAACTAAGTCAATGGTTACTTCAGCAGAAAATTTCATTCCTAGAAAGTCTTGTGCTCCAACTTGCTTAAGGTGAACATTATTATTATTTTTGAAAATCTTTTTACTTGATAAGAGATTTGGAATATAAAGACTAAGTCGATCGTAATCAGTTAAAACTTTCCACAAGGAATCGAAGCTTGCAGAAGTTGTTAATTGAGCTGCAAGTCTTCTTGTGCCGCCAGAAAGCTTTTCCATAGTTTGCTCAATTGTCCTGTAATCATTATTATTTGAATGATCACCAGATTCCTGAGAATTATTCATGAATGAATCGTTTTATCAAGAAAAATATTCCTGAGCTACTATACCGATAAAATATAAAAAAATTCATAATTAATTAAATTAATATTTATATATTCCGATCTCAAAACGTAACCATTTTTATAAAATCACTGCAGTTTAGGATACAAATTGATAATCTTTTATTAAAGAAATCTAAAAAATGTACTCACAAGCAACAGTCATCGCAGGCGGATTAGCTCATATACCAGTAGTAATAGGTGTTTTTTATTTCATACTCAAATTCTTTAATAAAAGAGCATTGAGTCTACCTCAAAATATAAATGCTACAAAAACTGTGGAAGCAAAATCAAAGCCTAATCCTGCTCCTGTCTCCAAGCCAGAGACTGAAAAAATTGTTAAGAAAAAGCATGCTGATGTACCAGTTAATATTTACAGACCTAAGACTCCATTTGAAGGAACAGTTATTGGTAATTATAGTCTCCTTAAAGAAGGGGCTATCGGAAGAGTTAATCACTTAACATTTGATCTCAAGGATAGTGATCCTTTTTTAAATTATGTTGAAGGACAAAGTATAGGCATTTTGCCTTCAGGAGAGGATGCTAATGGCAAGCCACATAAACTAAGACTTTATTCGATAGCGAGTACAAGGCATGGTGATGATTTCGAGGGCAATACAGTTTCCCTTTGTGTTAGGCAGCTGCAGTATGAAAAAGATGGTGAAACTGTCAATGGTGTCTGCTCTACTTACTTATGCGATATTAACCCAGGGGATAAGGTAAAAATTACTGGTCCTGTAGGTAAAGAAATGCTTCTTCCTGATGAAGAGGACTCAAACATTGTTATGTTGGCTACTGGGACTGGTATAGCCCCAATGAGAGCTTATCTGCGCAGGATGTTTGAAGCTACTGAGAAAGAAAAAAATAATTGGAATTTCAAAGGAAAAGCATGGCTATTTATGGGTGCTCCAAAATCAGCTAATTTGCTTTACGAAGAGGATTTTCAAAGATATCTTGCTGATTATCCTGAAAACTTTAAATACACAAAAGCTATTAGTCGTGAAGAGCAAAATGCCAACGGAGGAAGGATGTATATTCAGGATAGAGTTTTAGAATCTGCAAATGAGCTTTTCAATATGATTGAAGATGAAAAGACTCATATATATCTTTGCGGATTAAAGGGTATGGAGCCTGGAATAGATGAAGCAATGACTAAGGCGGCAGAAGAGAAAGGTTTAAATTGGGCAGAACTTAGACCTCAACTAAAAAAAGCAGGAAGATGGCACGTAGAAACATACTAAATCCTTAAGAATTTAATATAAATATAATTATCTTGATACTTTTTGGTTTAGACACAATGTGTAGCTAATTCTCAAAAAAAAGAGGATTTTAAAAATAAGATAATTTAGAATATGCCTTCAACTTTAAGTAATCCTCTTCGATTAGGTTTACGACAGGAAAGAGTCATATCTCCACAATGCTTGGTAATTTTTGGTGCTAGTGGAGACCTTACTCACAGAAAACTTATACCAGCATTATTTGAACTCTATTTGCAAAGAAGAATTCCTAGTGAATTCGGTATTGTTGGTTGTGCAAGAAGACCTTGGACAGATAATGAGTTCAGGCAAAAGATGAAACTAAGGTTATCTAATCAAATAGCTGGCAAAGAAAAGGAATGGGAAGAATTTTCTAGTTATCTATTCTATGAATCAGTTGATTTACAACAAGGTGATCATGTTCTAAGGCTTTCTAAAAGGTTAAATGAAATTGATAGAACACAGGCTACACATGGGAATAGAACCTTTTATTTATCAGTATCGCCTAATTTCTATGCTAGTGGATGTAAAGCTCTCAAAGCTGCAGGATTAATAGATGACCCCAAGAAAAGTCGTGTAGTAATTGAAAAACCTTTTGGAAGAGACTATTCAAGTGCAAAAAAGTTGAACAAGATAGTCCAAAGTTGTGCTGATGAAAGTCAGATATATAGGATCGATCATTATTTAGGTAAAGAGACAGTTCAAAATATACTTGTTTTGAGATTTGCCAATACTATTTTTGAACCAATATGGAATAGAAATTATATTTCAAGTGTTCAAATAACTTCATCTGAAACAGTAGGCGTTGAAGATAGAGCAGGTTATTACGAAAGCTCTGGGGCTTTGAGAGATATGCTTCAAAATCATCTAACACAAATGCTGGCTGTTACCGCAATGGAGCCTCCTGGTAAATTTGAACCGGAGGCAATAAGAAATGAAAAAGCTAAGGTTCTTCAGGCTTCAAAGCTCGCTGATGAAAATGAACCATGGAATTGTTGCATTAGAGGGCAATACGGAGAGGGAGGGAATAGTTCAAATCGACTTAAAGGATATAGGCAGGAAGATGGGGTGCATTTAAATAGCACTACAGAAACTTATGTAGCAGCAAAAGTTTTTGTTGATAATTGGCGTTGGCAAGGAGTTCCTTTTTATTTGAGAACTGGAAAAAGGCTACCTAAAAGACTTGGAGAAATAGTACTGACATTTAAAGATGTTCCAGTTCATTTATTTGAATCAACAATAATTAATCCTGCACCAAATCAACTTGTGCTTAGAATTCAGCCAAATGAAGGTGCAACATTTAAATTTGAAGTCAAGTCACCTGGTTCTGGAATGAAATCTAGACCTGTTGAGATGGAATTCTCCTATGATGAATCATTTGGAGAGCCCTCTGATGAGGGTTATGTAAGATTATTAGCTGATGCAATGCTTTCTGATCCAACCTTATTTACAAGAAGTGATGAGGTTGAGGCGGCGTGGAAACTTTATACACCATTGATAGAATTGATGGATAATTCTCCCTGGAAGTTACCTATATATAATTATGAATCTATGACCTGGGGGCCTCCTGAATCTGATCAATTACTTTCCAAAGATAATTTTTTCTGGCGCAGACCTTAAATAAAATGAAACCTCAATTAACACTTCAAGCTCCACTAGAGCTTCCTCATCAAGAAATTTCTAATTATCTTAATCAGTTATGGATTTCTGAAGATACAGATAATTCTGGTGCTAATACTTTTACTTTAATGGTTTGGCAGCCTGCTTGGCTTGAACAATGTTTAGTTCAAACTGGGTTAATAAATGGCCCAATTACTGGAAATTTAAGCCCAGAAATTATAAAAGCAGCTAAAAATTTCATACTAGATGAAGGTCTCCCTCATACAACCTCTCTTAATAGCGATGAGTTATTGAATTCGTTGAAGGAAAATTTATCTTATAAAAATGTTGAAGACTTTAGAGGACAATTCTTTGAATCTTCAATAAGTACACTAAATCCTAGGAGATTAATAACCTTAGCACCAACTTTAAATAATAACTCAGAAATAAAAACGTTTGTATCCGCTTATTGTCCATTAAGTGATAGAACTGGTATGCAACCTATATGCGGGGATTTGGTTGTTATTAGGGGCGACACCAATTCAATTAATAAGAAAGGATTAAAAATAATTGATGAACTTTCTATTAATGAATTACCTTCTTGGTTGTGGTGGAATGGAAGTTTGGATGAATCACCCGAAATTTTTGATTATTTTACAAATTATGGCCTAAGATTAATTATTGATAGTGCTTTGGGATCCCCAAATAGATGTTTAAATGTTTTAGATCAATTAAGGAAATCAAACAAAGCTATTAACGATTTAAATTGGGTTCGTTTGAGAAACTGGAGGGAATCATTGGCAATGATCTTTGACCCCCCAACAAGAAGACCTATATTAGATCATATTACTGATATTGATGTTGATATCGCTGGAGAACATATGCTTCAAGCATTGTTTTTGATCTCATGGATTAGTGACAAACTTATGTGGACTTTTACTAAAGTTGAAAGGGATAATGAATTAACGAAAATAGAATTTGAGAGAGAGAATGGTGAAAAAATTTTTACATCTATTAATCCTTTACCTTTAGGAAATCCAGTTATTCATCTAGGTCAAGTTATTGGGTTGAGGTTGATTTCTAAAATTAGTGAGGTTCAAAAAAACAATACTTGTGTAATCCTTGGATGTGAATCGGTGGAATGCATGAGACTTGAAGCTGGAGGTATGGCTGATATGCAATTAATAGAACAAGTAGTTCCAAATTCTTTTTCTTCATCAGAGTCTGATGTAAGTAAACTATTAGGAAGTAGTAGAGGTAATACTAGCCCACTTTTTGAGAATGCTATTAAGGTCGCAGTTCAAATATTTAATAGTTTTAATAACTAAAAGTAATTAAATGTCTTGTGTAATATCATCTCCTTCAACTGATAGTGGGAAAACTACTTTATCTCTTTTGATAGCTTGTTGGGCTTTTTCAAAAGGTATAAAAATACAAACTTTTAAGGTAGGACCAGATTACCTTGATCAACAGCAACTTAGTTCAATTGGCCAACCCATATGTAGGAATTTAGATATCTTTTTAAGTGGAGAAGAATGGGTTCAGAAAATTTATTATGAGCATTCTTTGAAATATGAATTCTCTTTGATTGAGGGAGCCATGGGTCTTTTTGATGGCTTAGGTGCAACTGTCTATTCAAGTACTGCAAATGTTGCGAAACTTCTTGACACCCCTATAATTTTTATTGTTAATGCTAGAGGAAAAGTAGCCTCTCTTTTACCAACTATTAGAGGTTTCAGGGATTTTGATAATGGTTTATCAATAAAAGGAATTATATTTAATAACGTCAATTCAGATAGACATAAAAAATTAATAAGAGAAGTTTTTAAAAATGAAGATATTGAAATATTAGGATTCTTACCTTCTGATTCAGAAATAACTGTTAAAAAAGCTAATTTAGGTTTAATTTCTCCATTGGATAGTGATAGGAATATTAATGTTGATTATTTTGCGAGTTTTGCCGAAAAAAATCTTGACCTAGCTTCTCTAATCAAATTCCTGAAATCCCCTCTAAAGAAAATATTAAATACTTCTAAAAGTAAAGTTTTTAAAGTAGATAAAAGTAAACCTATCGCAATTGCAGAAGATAAAATCTTCCATTTCCAATACCCTGAAACGAAGGAGTTTCTTAATGAAATAGGAATACCGCTAATTCCATGGAGTATTTTCAATAATGAAGAAATTCCTCACGAGGCTTCATCTTTAATTATTCCAGGTGGGTTTCCTGAAAAATATGCTTCTCATATAAGTAATTCTGAAAAAAGCTTAAAATCATTAAGGGAATTCCGTACAAAAGGATTTATTTATGCAGAGTGTGGTGGGATGATGATTTTAGGAGACTTTATAAAAGATGAAAATGGTAACAATTATAAAATGAGCGGAATATTACCTTTTAAATCAAAAAAAAGTAATTTGTCTGTAGGTTATAGATATATAAAGGGTTTAAAAGACACTCCAATAATTAAACAAAATCAATTAATTAGAGGACATGAATTTCATTATTGGGAAGTTGAATCTTCTTTATCAGAATTTGTTTTAAAAAAATCAGAAAATCAAAACCAATTATCTGCACCATGGGAAATCAAATCTTGGGAAACTGAATTTAAAAATGAAGGTTGGTCAGATAAAAAATTACATGCAAGTTGGATACACCTACATTTACCAAGTTGCCCAGAAGCTGCAAAAAACTTTGTAGATGCTACACAAGTTAATTATTCTTAAGATTCCTAATTTACTATCAAATCATATATTTTTAGAGGTGAGCCAATAAAAAATATTCCTGGCAATGTAATTAGTGGTCCTAAAATACTTCCTACAATAACCTCAAATTTTGTATGACCAAGAGTTTCTTTTAAATTCAATTGAGATTTAGGATCTAATTTTTTTGATAGTTTGTTTATTTCTGCAGCCTGAATACCCGCTGATTTTCTAACACCACTAGCGTCGTACATAACAATTAATGAAACTGCAATAGCTAATGCAAATATTGGATTATCAAATCCTAATTCAAAACCTATTCCGGATGTAGCTCCAGTTATTAAAGCAGAATGACTTGAAGGCATCCCACCTGTTTCGAACATTATTCCATATCTAATCTTTCCCGATGAAAAGAAATAAAAAATAATTTTAAAAAATTGAGCTAAAATACAAGATAATAAACTCCAAAAAAGAACTGAATTATCCATAAAAGCTGAAAATTCTGACATAATTTTATTTCTCTTTAACGATCTCTATTTGTAATAAAATCAGCTAAGGAGATTAAATTTTTTGCATCTAAACCCCAAGGCTCAATTGCTTTTTTTGCTTTATTCACTAGATCTAAGGCTCTTTTCTTCGATTCTTCCATCCCAAGTAACTTGGGATAAGTAGTTTTATCTGCTAAAAGATCTTTACCTGCTGTTTTGCCAAGTTTTTCGCTGCTTGAGGTTAAATCAAGAATGTCATCTATTATTTGGAATGCTAAACCAATACCCTCTGCATATGTTGTTAGTGCTTTTAATAATTCTTCATTAGCTCCGGCAATCATCGCGCCAGTTCTTACACAAGCTTTAAGTAAAGCACCAGTCTTATGAAGATGAATATACTCAAGAGTTTCAAGGTCAACTTCTTTACCTTCACATTCCAGATCAACAACTTGACCTCCAACAAGTCCAGGTGCTCCAGCCACAAGGGAAAGTTCTCCAACTACATTTAATAATCTATTTTGATCAACACCAGGGCTTCTTCGTGAGACCATCTCAAAGGCTCTCGTTAATAATGCATCACCAGCAAGAATAGCTATTGCATCTCCATAAACTTTATGATTAGTAGGTCTTCCTCTCCTTAAGTCGTCATTGTCCATAGCCGGCAAATCATCATGTATTAATGACATGGTGTGAATCATTTCAATAGCAACTGCTGTTGGAACAGCTAAAGAGGGGTCCCCTCCCGCTAGTGAACAAGATGCTAAACATAAAATTGGACGTATCCTTTTACCTCCTGCCAGAAGAGAATATCTCATTGATTCCCTTAGTATTGCTGGTTTCTCTGGACCTAAGGAGAAATTAAGAGCTTCTTCCACGACCTTTTTTGTGTCTTTTAGATATTTATCAAAATCTGAAATATTATCGATAACTTCTGTCATTTTTTACTTTGAGTAAAGTTTTTCTGCATTGTGGGATTTATGGCAGGAGGTCATTAAGAGTTGATGATAATACAAATTGTTTTTGCCAACTAAAAATAGTATTTACTAGTAACATTGTTACTGTCATTGGTCCAACACCTCCAGGAACTGGCGTATAAGCAAATACTTTTGGAATGACATCTTCTAATAATACATCCCCACACAATCTGTTATTGCTTTTATCAGAACTTGTTAATCTATGTATTCCAACATCAATAATTACTGCCCCCTTTTTAACAAAACTAGAGTCTATGAGGTTAGGTTTTCCTGCGGCAGCGATTAATATATCTGCTTCCTTGCATATTTTGTTTAAATTTATAGTTTTTGAATGAGTCATTGTTACCGTTCCATTTAGATTCAACAACATAAGAGATAGGGGTTTCCCAACTAAGAGAGATCTTCCAATAACAACAATCTTCTTACCTTCAATTCTAATATTTTGGGATCTTAGTAAATTAACAATCCCAGCAGGGGTGCAAGATCTCATCGCAGGTTCATTTTTTACTAACTTGCCAATATTTTGCTCATTCAATCCATCTACATCTTTGTTTGGATTGATCAGACTTATCAATTTTTGCTCATCAAATTTCTCTGGTATTGGAAGTTGTAATAACATACCATCAATATCATTATCAAGGTTTAATTTATTTATTAATTGTTCAACTTCGTTTTGCTCGACTGTATCTTTTAGATGAAAAATAAAACTTTTTATGCCAACTCTTGAGCATGCTCTTTCTTTATTTTTAACATAGACACCACTAGCGGGATCTTCTCCAATTCTTATTACAGCTAAACCAGGAGGTCTTTTTGTTGAATTTAAATTTAATTCGATATCTTTTTTTAATTTCTCTTCAATTTCTAAAGATAATTTTTTGCCATCCAATTTTAAAGACATTTAGAAAAAATTCTCCTATTTACTCCTAGCATGCCTATAATTTTATATTAATCAAACAGAAATCTTTATATTCTGTGCATAAACTTACAACTAAATTAAAAACATTAAATTACTTCTGGAAAAGAAGTCAGGTGCCTACTCGGGAACCTATTCAAATTTCAACAATAGATAAATTAATAATCTTTCTGATATGTGTTGTTATTTCCATTGTTTCCACATATAAACTACTTCTTGTCCCGTTTTTGCAAATTTCAGTTGTATTTTCTTGGTTTATCTCTTTCGTTGAGGTTCTAATAAGTTGTGGTTTTTTAATATTAGTTTCTAGAAAAGAAAATCCAACCATCAATTCTAGGCAAATTCTTTTAATTATTTCTCTTCTGTTGATTGTTCAGACTACAAAAACTATTTTTGGATATAGCATAAGTCCTTTATCAATTTTAGTCCCCCCTTCTTTAATTATTTCTCAAGGGATGGGAACTATAACTGCTCTGGCTTGGGTATCAATAGCAAGTCTAAGCTGGCCTGATTCAATAATTGAAATCAATAGTAATTTATTACTCATAACATTAATTTGTTCTTGCATTGTTTCTGTTCTTGGAGGAAAAATAAGAAGTCGAGCACAATTACTTCAATTATCAATATTTGTGCCTTTAGGTGCATTACTTGCTCAATGGTTATTAATTGGAGATGATCAAACTTCTTTAGTTAATAATCAAGAGTTTTTTATTTCAAATGGCAAAATATTTTCGGATTCTCTTCTATTAGCAATAATTATGCTAGTCACAATTTTATTTATCCCTATTTTTGAGTCAATATTTGGATTGTTAACAAAAGCAAGATTATTGGAATTAGCTGATAAAGAGAAACCACTTATCAGGAGACTTTCCATTGAAGCCCCAGGAACTTTTGAACATACTTTGTTGATTTGTAGCTTAGCTGAAGAAGCGACAAGAATGATAGGTGGAGATGTTGATCTTATTAAAACCGGATCTTTGTATCATGATGTCGGCAAGTTGCATGCACCAAATTGGTTTATTGAGAATCAAGATGGTTCAAAAAATCCTCATGATGAAATAGATGATCCTTTAAAAAGTGCGGAGGTTTTACAAGCCCACGTAGATGAAGGTCTTAAGTTTGCTAGAAAAAACAGATTACCAAAACCAATAGCTGATTTTATTCCTGAACATCAAGGAACTTTAAAAATGGGATACTTTCTTCATAAAGCGGAAGAAAAAAAACTAAATGTTAAAGAGAATGATTTTAGATATAAAGGTCCTATCCCTCAGTCTAAAGAAACAGCTATTTTGATGCTCGCGGATGGATGTGAAGCAGCATTAAGGGCAATGGACATAAAAGCTTCTGATAATGAAGCATTGGAAGTAATATCCAAAATAGTCAATTCAAGGCAAATAGATGGCCAGTTAGATGATAGTAATTTATCTAAGGGAGAAGTTTTCCTTATAAAAAAATCTTTTTTGAATGTTTGGAAAAGGATTAGACATAGAAGAATTCAATATCCAACAAGAAAAAATAATACTTTTTCTTGATTTAATATTTTATAATCTGATAGTCCTTCGATGCTTAGGGTTGCACCAGTAAATTAAAGCTAAGACGGCAAATAAAGCAGATAAAAGTGTCAGGCCTCCAATCCCAGAAATATCTTTAAGATTGACTAATCGAACAATAGAATATGGAGCTGTTCCGGAAATTATCATTGATAAAGATATTAGAGTTAAGGTGATTCCCCATTTCTTCTCTGCTAAAAGAGCAGAAGAAGAAACTATTCCAACTATTGCTGAAGGCCAGCCAAGGCTTATAGCAAGAGTATAATTAGCCACTTTTAATGGTGGGCTAAAAAATATTGTTATTAAAGCGATTATTGGTAAGGCAATGATATTACTTATCAAGCCAACCCATGCAAGAGTCCAATATCCTAATACCCTTTCTCTCATTACTTTATCTGATTAAATATGCCTTAAGGCTTTAATCTACATTATTAGGTTACTTGTTTTTGTTTAAACTTAATAATCCCAAATTAACTTAATTTTTGGGATTCGAAAATATCTTTTTGTCAGAATTTTCTAAATTATCAAATTGCGGGTGAATAGAATCTTTTTTCTCTGAGAATACAAGCCTGTTTAAGGCATTTACAAAAGCATTTGCAGCAGCAACAACCACATCTGTATCAGCAGAATGTCCTGAATATATTTTATTCTTGTTCCTAATT
>CACGEL010000003.1 GCA_902572065.1 uncultured Prochlorococcus sp. | reverse complement strand
TATAATTTATTGCAACTAATTAATAATGACTCTGGATCATTATTAATTAAAGCATTGATTAAATTAGTTAAATCATTCTCAGATACTTCTCCAAGTAGATTTTGCACATCTTTAGTAGTTATGCCATTAGGAAGAAGACTTAATTGGTCTAGTAAACTTTGTGCGTCGCGCATACCGCCATTAGATCTTTTTGCAATTAGTCTTAGTGCTTGAGATTCAAATTTAATTGATTCTTTATCTGCTATATCTGAAAGGTGATCGAAAATAGTATTTGAGCTTATTCTTTTAAAGTCGAATTTTTGACATCTACTTTGAATAGTATTTATAACTCTCTCAGGATTTGTAGTCGCAAGAATAAATACAACTCTTGAAGGAGGTTCTTCAATAGTTTTCAGTAAAGCATTTGAAGCGGCGGTTGAAAGCATATGACATTCATCGATAACATATACTTTCCATCTGGCTTGAGTAGGCGCAAATCTTGCTCTATCTATAATTTCTCTTATATTTTCAACTCCAGTATTAGATGCAGCATCAATTTCAATAATATCTAGAGCATTACCCTCCGCAATTTGTTCGCATAATTCGCATTTTCCGCATGGATTAGCTGTGGGGTGTTCAGAAGATAGGCAATTTAATGATTTTGCAAATATTCTTGCACTTGATGTTTTCCCTGTCCCTCTAGGCCCATTAAAAAGATAAGCAGGCGCAATTTTCTGAGATATTAATGCTTGTTTAAGAGTTATTGATATAAATTCTTGCCCAACTAGCTCATCAATATTACTGGGCCTGTATTTTTGATGAAAAGGTTTATGAATATTAAGCATTTATCATTTTAAATTTAAATGATTAAGGTTGAATTCATTAAAAAGCTAACCTTAATTTTTATGCAGATTCTTTAATAATCCTATTTGATCCTGCAGGAAGTTTAACAATTTTGGATGAAAATAGATTGTCTACCATTTTTTTCGTAATGGTGAACTCTTTTACTTCTTTTTGTGATGGAAGTGTATACATTAAATCAAGCATTAATTCTTCAATTATTGATCTAAGAGCTCTAGCACCTGTTTTTCTTTTAAAAGCTTCATTAGCGATTGCTTCTACAGATTCTGGTTCGAAATTTAATTCAACATTGTCCATACTTAATAAAGTTTTAAATTGCTTTACTAATGCATCTCTTGGTTCCGTCAAGATTGACTCAAGAGTTTCTTTAGAAAGACGATCTAATACTGCACATACAGGAATTCTCCCTATGAATTCTGGAATCAATCCATATTTGACTAGATCATCTAATTCTAAATTTTTGAGAGCATCTCGGGAATCAAAGATTTTTTTTGAATCTACTTTGTTTGCTTCTTGGCCAGTAGAAAATCCAATAGAATGTTTTCCTAAACGTTTTTGAACAATATCCTCTAAGCCTATAAATGCACCCCCACATATAAATAAAATTTGACTTGTATCGATTTGAATGCAGTCATGGTAGGGATGTTTTCTTCCTCCTTGTGGTGGAACATTTGCAATTGTTCCCTCAAGCATTTTTAATAATGCTTGTTGAACTCCTTCTCCAGAAACATCTCTTGTGATTGATGGGTTTTCACTCTTCCTAGCGATCTTGTCTATTTCATCAATATATATTATTCCTTTTTGAGCTAAATCAACGTTCATTTCTGACTTTTGTAGAAGTCTCAATAGTATATTTTCAACATCTTCGCCAACATATCCAGCTTCAGTCAGAGTTGTTGCATCAGCGACTGCGAAAGGAACATCAAGAAACTCAGCTAAAGTTTGTGCTAATAATGTTTTACCACTACCTGTTGGGCCAATCAGTAGGATGTTTGATTTTTGTAGTTTAGTTGCCTGTGAATCATTCAAATTATCTTCCTTATGTTTTTCTTTTAATCTCCAAGCTAGTCTTTTGTAGTGATTATAAACAGCAACTGATAGTATTTTTTTTGCAGATTCTTGACCTACGACTTGGTTATCAAGAAAAGTTTTAATTTCAAGTGGTTTGGGAATAGTAGTTAATTCTAAGGGAATAGATTTATCAGAATTATTAGTGGGTATTTTTTTCTTTACTTGATTTGAGTTAGTAAGTTTTGCTTGAGTATCAATTAATTCTTCATCGAGAATTTCATTACAAAGGTCAATGCATTCATCACAGATGTAAACCCCTGGACCAGCTATGAGTTTTCTAACTTGATCTTGTGATTTGCCACAAAATGAACATTTAAGATGGGCGTCAAACTTTGCCATCGATTACCAAATATTGTGAAAAATAAAAAAGGTTAAATATCCCTTACTTATTAGGATTGCTTATAAAATTGAATTCGTCATCATATTCGTAAAATATTACTTTTACTTGTCAGTTTTTTATGACTTTATCAATCAATCCATATTGAACTGCTTCTGCAGGTGATAGAAAATAGTCTCTTTCGGTATCTTCATTAATTTTTTCTAAAGATTGACCAGTATGTTCTGCTAAAAGAGTATTTAAAGTTTTTTTAAGAAATAGTATTTCTTTTGCTTGTATCTCAATTTCTACTGCTTGTCCCTGTGCACCTCCAAGAGGTTGATGAATCATTATTCTCGAATTAGGTAAAGCCAACCTCTTTCCTTTCTTCCCCCCAGAGAGAAGAAAGGCTCCCATGCTTGCAGCCACCCCAAAACATATCGTTACAACGTCTGGAGATATCTGCTGCATCGTGTCATATATGGCTAATCCAGCAGTAACGGAACCTCCTGGAGAATTGATATATATTTGGATATCTTTTTCAGGATCTTCGGCTTCTAGAAATAATAATTGTGCAACTAGTGAATCTGATACTTGATCATTAATTCCAGTCCCCAAAAATATTATCCGTTCTCTCAATAATCTTGAATAAATATCAAACGCTCTTTCTCCTCTGCCTGATTGTTCAACAACCGTAGGGACAGTTAATCTCGGGTTATTAATAACATCACGAGAATTCATTGAGCTTTGGATTAAATGTTTTTGTTCGGAATTCACTAAGTTAATCTCTTCTTTTCTTTAATTTAGGAGTTTTTTGGTTGATTAGTTAGATTTTTGATAAATTATTTTTTTTCTTTTTTATTTACCTTAGATTTACTTTTTGTTTGACTTCTTGTTTTTGTCTTAGGTTTTATTGGTTTTTCAGTTATTTCTTTTATTGTTGAATTTTCTTCAAGCCAAGTGATTAACTTTTCTTTTAGTAGGTCGTTACGAACTACATCTTTTAATTTTTGAATGTCAATTTGTTTTGGAGATTTAGTAATTTCATCTTCATATTCTTTCATTTTTTGATCTATTTCTTTTTCTTCTACTGTAATATTTTCTTTTTCTGATAATGCTTTTAAAGCTAAATTCCTTTGAACATTTTTTTCAGCTTGAGGACGAGTTGACTCAGCCAAAGATTTAACTAATTCTGGAGTAAAAGTTGATTTAATATCCATTCCTTGTTGAGCAAATCTTTGCGCTGTTTGTTCAATATTATTTCTAACTTCAATGTCAATCATTGCTTTTGGAATCTCTGCATCTAATTCTTTTGAAAGTGCATCAATTAAAGCTTCAATTTTGATATTTTTTTGAGTATTGTCAAAATTTTCCTTGAGTTGGTTTGTTATATCTTTTTTTAGTTCTTTTAATGAGTCTTTATTACCAGATTGTTTTGCAAAATCATCATTCAGTTCTGGCAATTCTTTTTCCTTAAGGTCTTTTAGACTTACTTCAAAAATTGCTTCTCTACCTCTGGAATCTGCATGTGAATAGTCTTCAGGAAATTTGAGATTAAGAGTTTTATTCTCATCAATTTTCATACCAACAATGCCCTCAACGAATCCTGGAATCATTTTGTTCTTTTCTAATTCAAGATCCATTGAATCACTAGCTCCTCCGTCGATTTCTTTTTTGGAATCTTTATAAATTCCTTTGAAACTAACTACGGCAATGTCCCCTAACTTAGCAGGCCTATTATTAACCGGAACAATGTTTGCTAATTGGTTTCTTGATTTTTCTAAAGCTTCGTCTACTGATTTAGGGTCGAATTTGTTTTTTTTAATCTCAACTGATAGCCCTTTTGATTTTTTTAATTTTAATAGAGGAGCAACATCAGTTTGAAGAGTAATTTTTAGAGGTTTTTCTGGACTGAAATTTTTAAGTAATGATTCGAATCCATCAACTAATTCTGGTTCACTTAGGGGCTCTATCGATTCCATTTTTAAAGCTTCATTCCAAGACTTATCAATTATTTTTTCTAAAGCAGATGCATGTAGTTGAGTAATACCGATTCGTTGTATTAATACTTGTTTTGGTATTTTACCAAGCCTAAATCCTGGAATTTTAGCTGAACGACTAATGGAATTTATTGTCTCATTTACACATGATTTACATGTATTAGATGGTATTTCTAATTCGAGTGCAATTCTACTTTGAGGAAGTGCGGTTGTTTTGACTATTAATGCTTCTTTAATCATGTGTGATTTTTAAAATTATTACAATAAGCAGAAACTTAATTATTCCACATTAAGTGATTTCCTTGAAAGTTAACTTTTTTGATACAGTAAGAAAAATATTCAATTTCATAATTTTTCGATTTACATAGTGAGAAAATCTCCATTTTTGCCAAATAGACTTTTAAAAGTAGCTATTTTAGGTTCCTCAGGTGCGGTTGGATCAGAATTACTTAAAATTCTTGAAGAAAGAGATTTCCCTATCTCAGAATTGGTTTTGCTCTCTTCTCAGCGCTCAGAAGGGAAAATAATTAAATGGAAAGGGGAAGAAATCGTTACTAAAAAAGCAACTAGAGAGGAATTTTTAAATGTTGATTTAGTTCTTGCTTCTGCTGGTGCAAGTATTTCAAAAAAATGGTTATCAACAGTTAAAGATCAAAATGCTGTATTAATTGATAATTCAAGTGCATTTAGATTAGAAAATGATGTCCCTCTTGTTGTTCCTGAAGTCAATGCTTGTGATGCTTTAAAGCACAATGGTGTCATAGCTAATCCGAATTGCACAACTATATTACTAACTTTGGTTTTAGCTCCTTTAAATCATATTTCTCCTATTAAAAGAGTAATTGTTTCAACTTATCAATCGGTAAGTGGAGCAGGACAATTGGCAATGGAAGAATTACAGTTTTTAACTAAGAAATATTTGCAGGGAGATCCAAAAGAAAGTGAAGTCCTACCTTATTCATTAGCATTTAATTTGTTTCTACATGATTCACCAATGCTTGCAAATAATTACTGCGAAGAAGAGATGAAAATTACAAACGAAACACGCAAAATACTTAATATTTCTGATTTGAAACTTTCTTCAACATGCGTCCGAGTACCAGTTCTAAGAGCTCATTCTGAATCAGTTAATATTGAATTTGAGGATATTGTCAAACCTTCATATGCTATTAATCAATTAAAAAAAGCTGATGGTATAGAAATAATAGAAGACTATGAGAAAAATAGGTTTCCTATGCCAAATGATGTTATGGGAAGAGATGATATTGCCGTTGGAAGGGTAAGAACTGATATAAGTAATCCCAATGGATTAGAATTGTGGTTATGTGGAGATCAAATAAGAAAAGGAGCAGCGCTTAATGCTGTTCAAATAGCTGAACTATTAATTACAAAAAAATGACTGCTGGCAATACTAACTCATCTAATCCATTATTTGGGAGGATATTGACTGCGATGGTTACTCCATTCAATGAAAATGGACAGGTGGATTATGAATTAGCTATTAAACTTTCAAATTACCTTTCTGAGAATGGTTCAGATGGAATTGTGCTTTGTGGAACTACAGGAGAATCTCCAACTCTTTCATGGTCTGAACAGCATGATTTGTTTGTCGCAGTTAAAGGTTCTTTAAATCCTGGATGTAAAATAATAGTTGGAACAGGTAGTAATTGTACAAGTGAGGCAATAGAGGCTACTAAGAAAGCGTACGAATTTGGTGCAGATGGTGCTTTGGTTGTAGTCCCTTATTATAATAAACCTCCTCAAGAAGGTCTTTATAACCACTTTAGTTCTATAGCGAATGCAGCTAAAAATTTACCTCTAATGCTTTACAACATACCAGGAAGAACTGGTTGTGATTTATTACCCAATACTGTAAACAAACTTATGAATTTCCCAAATATTCTCAGTATTAAAGCAGCAAGCGGTAGAATAGAAGAAGTGACAGAGTTAAGGGCAGTTTGTGGACCTAAGCTCTCTGTATATAGTGGTGACGATTCATTGTTGCTCCCTATGTTATCTGTTGGTGCTGTTGGTGTAGTAAGTGTGGCAAGCCATTTGGTTGGCCTTCAACTTAAAAAAATGATTGAATTATTCTATGAAGGAGAAGTTTTATCTGCTTTACTAATTCATGAAAGACTTCAACCTCTGTTTAAGTCACTTTTTATGACAACTAATCCTATTCCAATTAAAGCAGCCTTAGAGCTTTCTGGATGGAATGTAGGTAATCCAAGGAGTCCTTTATCTCCACTACCTTTGGACATGAAAAAACAACTTTCAATTATCCTCAAATCCTTACATTAAGGTTTCTCTTTAACTTGATAATTAAATTTAAATAAAATTAGTTTGATTACAAGCAAGACTCTATAAATTCTTAAATTATGCAATCAAGATCAAATTCAACCGTTAATAGATCTCTAAATAATCCATCAGGATCTAAAAGTAATAGCCCTACTCTACGAGTAATACCATTAGGTGGCTTACACGAAATAGGAAAAAATACTTGTGTATTTGAATTTGGAGACGAATTAATGCTGGTTGATGCTGGACTAGCTTTCCCTTCAGATGGAATGCATGGTGTGAATATTGTTATGCCAGATACAACTTTTTTAAAAGAAAATCAAAGAAGAATTAAAGGAATGATAGTAACTCATGGACATGAGGATCATATTGGAGGTATTTCTCATCATCTGAAGCATTTTAATATTCCGATTATTTATGGCCCAAGACTGGCAATGTCAATGTTAAGAGGAAAAATGGAGGAAGCTGGGGTATCTGATAGAACGACAATACAGACAGTAAATCCAAGAGATGTTGTAAAGGTTGGGCAACATTTTTCTGTTGAATTTATTCGCAATACTCATTCAATTTGCGATAGTTTTTCTTTAGCAGTTACAACACCTGTCGGCACAATTATATTTACAGGGGATTTTAAGTTTGATCATATGCCAGTAGATGGAGAACAATTTGATATTGAAAGAATGGTGCATTATGGCGAGAAAGGTGTTTTATGCATGTTTAGTGATTCTACTAATGCTGAAGTTCCAGGCTTTTGTCCCTCTGAAAAGACTATTTATCCTTCTTTAGAAAAACATATTGCTGAGGCAAAAGAACGAGTTATCCTTACCACCTTTGCAAGTTCTGTTCATAGAGTGACAATGATTTTAGAGTTGGCTATGAAACATGGTAGGAAGGTTGGTTTGTTGGGTAGATCGATGATAAATGTTATTGCTAAAGCTAGAGATATTGGTTATATGAAATGCCCAGATGATTTATTTGTTCCTATTAAACAAATTAGAGATTTACCTGATAGAGAAACTTTATTATTGATGACTGGTAGTCAAGGGGAACCTTTAGCTGCTTTAAGTAGAATTTCTCGTGGTGAGCATCAACATGTTCGTCTTAAAACTACTGATACTGTTATTTTCTCTGCTAGTCCAATTCCAGGAAATACTATTGGTGTCGTCAATACAATAGATAGATTGATGAAAATGGGAGCGAAGGTTGTTTACGGAAAAGGTGAGAATATTCATGTTTCTGGTCATGGATTCCAAGAAGATCAAAAATTAATGTTGGCATTAGCTAAACCAAAGTTTTTTGTTCCTGTTCACGGGGAACATAGAATGCTTGTTTGTCATAGTAGAAGTGCTCAGACAATGGGAGTTCCAAAAGATAATATTTTAATTATTGAAAATGGAGATGTTGTTGAATTAACCTCTGATTCTATTAATAAAGGAGATCCTGTAAAAGCTGGAGTAGAATTACTTGATAACTCTCGAAATGGAATTGTTGATGCTCGAGTATTAAAGGAAAGACAGCAATTAGCCGGTGATGGTGTTGTAACTGTTTTAGCTCCTATAAGTACTGATGGGAAAATGGTTGCTCCACCAAGAGTAAATTTAAGAGGGGTAGTCACTACTGCCGAACCGAGAAAAATGTCTATGTGGACTGAACGAGAAATTAGTTGGGTTTTAGAAAACAGATGGAAGCAGTTATCTAGGCAAACTGGCCCTAATAATTTCGAGGTAGATTGGATTGGTGTTCAAAGAGAAATTGAGAATGGTTTAAGTAGAAGAATGAGAAGAGAGTTACAAGTAGAACCATTAATTCTTTGTTTAGTTCAACCAGCCCCAAGCGGAACACGTGCTTATATTCCAAAGATCACTGAAGATCAAAATAAACATAATAGAAATAATCAAAATTTCCAAAAAAGAAATAATAATAATCCGAATAATTCAAATAATCCTAAAAACCTTAATAATCAAAATAATGCCAAAGTTTCAAAAGACTCATTAGTGAGTTCTGAAAAAGAAGAATCTTTTGAGGGTAGGACTAGAAGAAGAAGATCAGCAGTAACATCTTAGGATTTTTCAAGATTTATATAATCTTTATTCCAAAAAATCTTTAATCTCTCTGGCAAGTTTATTTGGCCTCTATCTTTTTTAAAAATTGAAGAGGCTACATCATTGATGTTTTTTGAATCTAATTGTTTGGTACATTTCTTTTTCAAAAAAATATTTAAAATAGTACATCTAGCTTCAATGCATAAGTTATTAAATAAATTTCTCTTTAAACCCTTTTCATCTTTACAAGATAAGTATGCGAGCTTACCTAGATCTTGTTGTTCTTTATTGTAATTACTCATTTTTTCTGCAAAACTATTTATTCTTTTGGAATAACCAGGATACATAATTTCAAAAGTTGGGATAATTTTTTTTCTGACTAAATTTCTCTTTATTGTTAGATCGGAGTTAGTTGGGTCTTCCCAAATGGGAATGTTCAGAAAGTTACAAATTGTCTTGGTATCTTCTCGGCTAAAAATTAATAATGGTCTTATTAAAAAAATATTAGGTGCAAGCGATCTTTTTTTGTCGATATAGCTTAGTCCTGCATAATTGCTTCCTCTAGCTAAATTTAGAAGAAATGTTTCTGCATTATCTGTATTAGTGTGACCCGTTATTAAGTAAATATCTATATTCTTTTTGTTTTCACTTAAAAATTTATTTGCTCTTTCACATAATTGTTTATATCTCCAATCTCGCGCCTTTTCTTCAGAACAAATAGTTTTGTTATTAGCTCGATCAGAAAAAAATGAGATATTTTTTTTATCACAGTATCTTTTTAATTCAAGTGCATATCTCTCAGATTTTTCATGCCATTGATGATTTCCATGCCAAACATGCACTAACCAATTATGCTGAATTTTTATATCATTTATTAGCTTTAATAAAGCCATTGAATCTTGTCCTCCGGAAACTGCTATTAAAAGATTTGCTCCATTAGGAATTAGATTCTTATCGCTTAAAAACTCCTTATGCAGAAGATGATGCCAGGACGTCCAATTTTTTTGTGTTAAGTTTTTATGAGACATATTGTTTAACTCAAATAATATTTTTTAAAAAATTCACTGTTTTATTAAAACAATGTCACAATCAGGTAATAAATTCATTAAGTCAATGAGTCTGATTAATCTTTTGCCACAAAAAATTCAAGTAGAGTTAAGCCATAGATCTTTACTTAAAGTTATTTCAGGATTAAGTAATTTTGACCCCGAATCTGTTAAGAAAATTTCAGAAGCAGCTTTTTTAGGGGGTGCTGATTTGATTGATATAGCTTGTAAACCTGAATTGGTTGAATCTGCTATTGAGATTTCATCATTACCAATTTGTGTAAGTTCCGTCGAGCCTAAATCATTTATAAATTCAGTAAAGGCAGGAGCTTCTTTAATCGAAATAGGAAACTATGATAGTTTCTATGAAGAAGGCATTGTTTTCTCCGAGGAGAAAGTTTTAAATCTTACAAAAGAAACTAAAGATATTTTACCTAATGTTCCTCTATCAGTAACAGTTCCTCATACTATTCCTATAGATAGGCAAGTTGATCTTGCTATGAAATTAGTTTTTGAAGGAGCTGATATTATTCAAACTGAAGGAGGAAAAGGTTCTAATCCATATAGTTCGGGGATACAAGGATTATTAGAAAAGTCAGTGCCTACATTGGCAGCTACTTTCTCAATACATAAAGAATTTGAGAAACAGTCTGTTCATATTCCAATTATGAGCGCATCAGGTTTAAGTGAGGTAACATGTCCATTGGCCATATCATGCGGAGCTGCTGCAGTTGGGGTTGGATCTGTAGTTAATAAATTAGATGATTTGATATCAATGATTGCTGTTGTAAGAGGTTTAAAAGAATCTTTAGAAAGTTCAATAATTAAAGAAAAAATTTCCTAATATTATAGAAATACTAAGCTATTGTTTGAATGAATAACTATAAGCTTCAGGCACCATATAAACCCAATGGCGATCAGCCTGGAGCTATTAAAAAATTAGTACATGGAGTTAATAGCGGAAAAGAGTTTCAAACTCTTTTGGGAGCAACTGGAACGGGAAAAACTTTCACTATTGCAAATGTAATAGAACAAACTGGCAGGCCTGCACTTGTTTTGGCTCATAATAAAACTTTAGCAGCTCAATTATGCAATGAATTAAGAGAGTTTTTTCCTAAAAATGCCGTTGAATACTTTATTTCTTACTATGATTATTATCAACCTGAGGCTTATGTTCCAGTCAGTGATACTTACATAGCCAAAACTGCTTCAATTAATGAGGAGATAGATATGCTTAGGCATTCGGCTACTCGATCATTATTTGAAAGGAAAGATGTAATAGTTGTTGCATCTATTAGCTGTATTTATGGTCTTGGCATACCAAGTGAATATCTAAAAGCTGCTGTTAAATTTGTAGTAGGAGAATCAATAAATTTACGTTCCTCTTTAAGATCATTAGTTGATAATCAATATACAAGAAATGATGTAGAAATTACTAGAGGCAGGTTTAGAATTAAGGGGGATGTTTTAGAAATTGGCCCAGCGTATGAAGATAGATTGATAAGAATAGAGTTATTTGGAGATGAGATAGAGGCTATTAGATTTGTTGATCCATTAACTGGAGAGATTCTTGAGAGTCTTGATCAAGTTAGTGTTTATCCTGCTAAGCATTTTGTTACTCCAAAAGAGAGATTAGAGACTGCTATTAGCGCTATAAAAAGTGAATTAAAAGAACAATTAGATAAATTTGCTTATGAAGGGAAGTTGTTAGAGGCTCAGCGTTTAGAACAGCGTACAAAATATGATTTAGAAATGCTGAGAGAAGTAGGCTATTGCAATGGCGTTGAAAATTATGCACGTCATTTGGCTGGTAGAGAAGCAGGAACTCCCCCAGAATGCTTAATAGATTATTTCCCAGATGATTGGTTATTAGTAGTTGATGAAAGTCACGTGACATGTCCTCAATTACATGCAATGTATAACGGAGACCAAGCTAGAAAAAAGGTATTAATAGAACATGGTTTTCGTTTGCCTAGTGCAGCAGATAACAGGCCTTTAAAGTGTGAGGAATTTTGGGAAAAATCTAGACAAACATTGTTTATTAGTGCAACTCCTGGTCAATGGGAGTTGGATCAATGCGAAGGCCAGTTTATTGAACAAGTTATAAGACCAACTGGTGTTTTAGATCCAATCGTTGATGTAAGGCCTAGTGATGGTCAAATAGATGATCTTTTATCTGAAATTAGAGTTAGAGCCAAAAAGAAACAAAGAGTACTCGTTACTACTCTTACAAAAAGGATGGCAGAAGATCTTACAGATTTTTTATCGGATAATAAAGTGAGGGTAAGGTATTTGCATTCTGAAATTCATTCAATTGAAAGGATAGAAATTATACAAGATCTTAGATTGGGTGAATATGATGTATTGGTTGGAGTGAATTTGTTAAGGGAAGGACTCGATCTCCCTGAAGTTTCCCTAGTAGCGATTTTAGATGCGGATAAAGAGGGCTTTTTGAGAGCAGAGCGTTCGCTAATTCAAACTATTGGTAGAGCTGCACGACATGTAGAAGGGGTTGCTTTACTTTATGCAGATAACTTTACCCAATCTATGAAAAGAGCGATATCTGAAACTGAAAGAAGAAGAACTATTCAAAAAAAATATAATCAGATCAACGGTATTATACCCAGACCAGCAGGTAAGAAAATAGAAAATTCAATATTGTCATTTCTCGAATTATCCAGAAAACTAGATAGTGGGGGATTATCTAAAGATTTTATAAATATTGTGAGTGATAAAACAGATGAGATTTTAAATTCTAAAGATAATCAATGTTTACTCGAGGAAATGCCTGATTTAATTGATAAGTTAGAAAATAAAATGAAAGATGCAGCAAAAGAACTAAATTTTGAAGAGGCAGCAAATCTTAGAGATAGAATTAAGAAACTCAGGCAAAGATTATCTAGAAATAGTTAATTAGTTAATTAATTATTTATCTAATTCGAAATAAGAATGAATAGCATTTACTGCTTGGTTGCAATCCTTTTCTAAAACGATACAAGAAGTTCTTATTTCACTTGTAGCAATCATTTCAATATTAATATTTTCATTTGCGAGTGCTCTGAATATTTTCCCTGCTGTTCCAACCTTAAATGCCATTCCAGCTCCAACTGTGCTTACTTTGGCTATTGCAGGCCCATCTTGGATAAATGATCCTGCTAGTTTTTTTGTTAAAGAGTGAAAAATTTTATTAGCTCTTTCGCGGTCTTGTTTGTTCATAGTAAAACTTATATCTTTGGTTTTGAAGGAAGTTAACCTTTCAGATTGCACAATAGTGTCAAAAATTAAGTTACTCTCTGCTAGAGCTAAACATATTGAAGCTGCCACACCAGGTTTATCAGGTAGGTTCCGAAAACTAACTTGAACTTGATTTTTATCTAGTGCAATACCTCTGACTTCAGGCAGATCTTCTTTCTCAGATAATGGATTAATAAAAATTTGATTATCAGATAATTTAAATTTTTCACTTACAAATCTAATAGCTTTTGGAATGTTGTCTATATCAACTACGCAGCTGACTTTGATTTCGCTAGTTGCTATTAATCTTACATTAATGTTTGCTTGTGATAAAGTTTCAAATAAATCTGCGGAAACACTTGGTCTTCCCATTATTCCAGCTCCTTGAATACTTAATTTAGTCATATTCGTTTTGAGATTATATTCTCCACCTAATTCATTGGTTATTAATTTACATTGTTCAATTGTTTTTGTTAACTCAAACTCATTAACAGTAAATGCAATATCATTACTATTGCCATCATGAGTAGCTTGGATTATTAAATCAACATTAATGTTTGCTTTAGATAAGGTTTCAAATATTTGAGCTGCAATTCCAGGTCTATCAGGTAAGTTGGAAATACTAAATACGGTTTGGTTTTCTAATACTTCAAGACTATTAACAGTTTTTGTTAATTCTAACCCCCCTCGCTTGAGAGCTAATGGCTTAATTTTGCTATGTAGAAGAGTACCATTTGAGAGGGCTTGACTTGATTTTACATATAATTTAATCCCATAATTACGAGCAATCTCGACAGCTCGAGGATGAAGTACTGATGCACCAACGCTTGCAAGTTCAAGCATCTCCTCACAACTAATAACATCTAGTAATCTTGCATTAGGGACTATTCTTGGATCAGTGGTAAGAACCCCCGGGACATCGGTATATATCTCGCAGGATTCTGCACCTAATGCAGTGGAAAGTGCTACTGCTGAAGTATCTGAGCCCCCTCTTCCTAACGTTGTTATTTCCATTGATCCAGTATGACTGAGAGTTGAACCTTGAAAACCAGCAACAACAACTACATAACCATGATTTAAATAGTTTTGTATACGTTCTGTTTTGATATCTAGAATTCTTGCTTTGCCATGAATTGATTCAGTAACAATTCCAACTTGGCTACCTGTCATAGATATTGCAGGGATCCCATATTCATTTAATGACATTGAGAGCAGTGCAATAGTTACTTGTTCCCCTGTAGAGAGAAGCATATCTAATTCTCGATTATTTGGATTTTTGCTGATTGATTTTGCTAAATTATTGAGCTGATCTGTTGAATTACCCATTGCAGATACAACCACGACGATATCATTTCCAGCTTCTTTACTTTGACCAATACTTCGAGCAATAGTATTAATTTTTTTTATATCTCCAACCGAAGTTCCACCAAATTTTTTGATTAATAAAGCCATCTTTAAATCATAATATAAATTATTAAACTTAATTTTTGATTAACTTAACTTAAGTTAACGAGATTTTCTGTAAAAACATTAATGGGATTATTGCCTTTTTTTAGTGAAGATTCAATATCCAACAAACTAATCATTAATCTGAGTAAGAAATCTGAGGAAGTATTTTTTACTTTTTTTCTTATAAAAAAAATTCTTTTTGGGTTTGATATATTCGCAATTTTGCATATTTTTGATAAATCTTGTTCACCAGACTTATCTATTAATTTTACTATGGTATGCATTCTTATCTGGCTTATTAATCCCGCATTGAGTCTTAAAGCAGGTTCTCCTTTTTTTAATAAATAATGGATTTCTACAAGACTTTCATTAATTTTATTCTGAAATAGATAATCAATTATTTTAAAGATATTTGACTGATGATCATTAAATATTTTTTTTACATCATCACTTTTTAGAATAAGTGCTTTATTTTTACTATTATTTTTTGCAGATAGATATATCTTTGCTTTAGCTAATTCGGTCATTAAGTTAAAACTTTCATTTCCTATTGAATCAAGAATTAATTCTGCGGCCCCTTTGCCAAGACTAATATTCATTGAATTTGCTGTGCACTCTATGTATTTTGCCTGGCCTTCATAATCCCAGATATCTGGTAAAGAAAATGACGTTTCATTTGCTAAATTTTTTTTTATTAAATTTTGAATAAATTTTGTACACTTTAATCTTGAGTCTGGTTTATTGATGCTTTGTAAAATAAAGTAAGTATTGCTAGGAATATTATTATAAATAGTTTCAAATTTTATCCTAATTTCTTCATTTTTGATTGTAAATATTGGGTTGTTTTTTAATATAACAACTCGTGATCCATCCCCCAAAGGGGGAGTTCTTATCTCATCAAAAGCTTGATTGATTTGATTATAATCATCACCATTTAAACAGCTGAGATTTATTTCTTTCCATGTTTTGGATACTTTTTCATCAATTATTTTTTGAATAAACTTATTGCATGAATTGAAATCATTTCCCCATATTATTTGTATTGGCATATTTGCTAAAAAAAAGAGGCTTATTATAATTATGCTTACTTTTAAGATAAGATAAATTATTTTTAATGATAAAAGATCATCCTATTTTTTTAAAAAGTATTAAATTTATAAGATCTAAATTGATTGAAAATAATTTTAATTACTTAGAAAATAAAGTTTTAGAAAGATTGGTTCATACATCAGGGGATTTTAATGTTCAGAAACTGCTGGAATTCAGCGAAGGAGCATGTGAAAAAGCTGTACAATCTTTAAAAGAAGGCGCACCAATATTGACTGATACTGATATGGCAGCAGCAGCCATTAAAGCAATGGCAAAAAATACAAGTGGCAACTCAGTTTTATCTGCAAAAAAATGGTCTAGTGATAAAGATTTATTAGGATTGACTCAAACTGCTTATGGTATAGAAAAAGGTTGGATTGAACTATCTGCTAAAAATCTAGGAATAAAATCTCCAATTATTGTTATTGGTAGTTCTCCAACAGCATTAGTTAATTTATTAGAGATTTTAAAAAATTCAAAAGAGATTCCTAGTTTAATTATTGGAATGCCTGTAGGCTTTATTGGCGTTAGACAAAGTAAAGAAAAATTACTCAATACTAATTATCCAAGGATTGTTGTCAAATCTACAAGAGGAGGAGCTGCAATGGCTGCCGCAGCTATTAACGCCTTATTACGAGAAACTATTTGAAAGAATTTAATATGACTTTCTTTGATTTCTTAATTAATTTTAATTTGGGAATTTAACTTATTATTTTTTTCTAAATAATCTAAAACTAATCTAGCTTTATCTATAACTTCTTTAGGAACCCCGGCTAACTTTGCAGCTTCAATGCCGTAACTTTTGTTCGCACCACCTTTC
Source organism: uncultured Prochlorococcus sp. (assembly GCA_902572065.1). Next base: position 25,247 of record CACGEL010000003.1, on the reverse strand, counting down.
TCAATTTTATGACAAAAATATATTTGATCCTTTTTCTGTTTAACTAATACTTGAAAATTTTCTACGTTTGTATTTGTATTTTTCAGATAATTTAGTTCGTGGTAATGGGTAGCAAAAATAGTATTACATACAATTTTTTTTGCAAGATATTCACTTACTGACCATGCTATAGATAGTCCATCAAAAGTAGATGTTCCTCTTCCTATTTCATCAAGTAAGACAAGAGAATTTGATGTTGCTTGATTTAGAATTGATGCAGTCTCTGACATTTCTACCATAAAAGTGGATTGTCCAGATGATTGATCATCTACGGCTCCAATTCTTGTAAATATTCGATCTGCGATTTGAATGTTTGCTTTACTTGCAGGAACGAAGCAACCAATTTGAGATAAGATTTGTATTAATCCTATTTGTCTAATAAAGCAACTCTTTCCACTTGCATTTGGACCTGTCAAGATTATTAATTTTTGCTTACTATTAAACAAAATATCATTAGATATAAATTTCTTATTAGTTAATAGTTGTTCAACGATAGGATTTCGTCCCCCAATAATTTCTGTGCTTTGCTGTGCCGGTGATTTTTTGATTGGTGAAAGAGTAGGTTTTATGAAATTATTTTCTAACGATGTAATTGCTAAACCGAGTAATGCATCCATGCAGGCAATAGATTTTGCAATGGATCTAATTTTTTTTGTTTTTGAAGCTACAAGATTTCTTATTTCGCAAAATAATTCATATTCTTTAGCAGCCGCACGATTTTTGACTTGGAATATTTTACTTTCTCTGTTTTTGATTTCTGTAGTTACATATCTCTCCTCATTAGTAAGTGTTTGTCTTTTAATCCAATGATTAGGTGCTAAATTTACTTTGGATTTGTTTATTGAAATGTAATAACCAAAGTTTTTATGGAATTGAATTTTTAAATTAGATATTTTACTAATTTTTCTTTCTTTTAATTCTTCTTTATTAAGCCAATCTGAGTAGTCATCAATTAAATTTCGTAAGCCATCTAATAGATTATCAACTCCATCATGGATAATATCTCCTTCACTAATATTTAAAGGAGGATTCTCTACTAGTGTGAAACTTATAGTATCTGCTAATTCTAAGAGTTCATTATCAATATTTTTTAATTGATTCGTCCAAGATGGGATTTCATAATTAAATAATTTAACGATTGACTTTAATTTAGGCAATTTCTTTAGACCCTCTGATATTGCTATCAAATCTCTTGGACTTGCATGGCCAGCGCATGCCCTGCCCGAAAGTCTCTCTAAATCACCCATTGCTCTAAGGATATTTTGAGTATCTATTCTTAACTTTTTAGATTCTAAAAAGTTAAGAATAATATTTTGTCTTTTACAAATCTCATCAATATTTAATAATGGAGAGTCTATCCATCTTCGCAAACATCTTGCACCCATGCAGGTATATGTTCTATCAATACTCCAAAGAAGTGAACCAGCATAATTGTTTTCTCTTTGTGTGTTTTTTATTTCTAAATTTTTTTGCGTTTGATAATCAATAATTAAATGATCTTTTGGAAATTGTATTTGTGGGAAATCTAAAGAAATTTTTAGAGAAGAATCATTCTCTAAATTGGAAGGATTAATTTTTTCTAAGTAATTTAGTAAGCCACCTAATGCCTTAGTCGCATTATTTAAATTCTTTAGTCCTAAACCCTCTAAACTTAGAACTTGAAAATAGTTTTTTATAGTTGAACTTGCTTCATTAATACTGAAAAAGGTTTCTTGGGTTAAGTTATATCTGATATTTTGGTTTTGTTCCTCTAATAAATTTTTCTCCTCATTGCTTCCTATTATGATTTCTGAAGTATCTAATTTAATAATTTCATCGAATAGTTTTGGCAGTGATTTACCCTCCATAGTTAATAATTCACCTGTACTGACATCTGCTCTTGCAAGACCCCATTCATATAAATCCTCAGTAATGTTTTCTGATAAGTGAATTGCTGTTATCCAATTATTTTTTTTCGCGACTAACATTCCTTCTTCAATGACTGTTCCTGGGGTAATTATTCTTGTTATTCCTCTTTTAAGTGGTACTGCATAATTTCCAGAACTTTTTTCTAATTGGTCACATATAACGACTGAATGGTTTTTCTTAATTAATTCTGAGCAATATCTTTCCATTGCATGATGAGGCACTCCTGCCATTGGGACCTTTCCAATTTCTTTGCCGGCATCTTTGCTAGTTAATGTTATCTCCAATATGTTAGATATTGATATTGCATCTTCAAAAAAACATTCAAAAAAATCACCTAATCTATATAACAACAATCTATTACTATTTTCTTCTTTTAATTGCACATAATGTTTAAGAACTGGAGTTAATTTTTGTTTTTCAACTGTTTTATAACTAAAAGATTTTTCATTAATGCAATCATCCTTGCTTTTGTTATCTAAATTTTTTTTAAATTTGCTTATTAAATTAGTGGAATTTTTTCTTTGTCTAGGCCTTTTCTGCGATTCTTTTTTTAATTCTTCAGTGGATAAATCTTCAGGAATTTGAGTTGAACCTTTTGGAAGTATGGGTTCATTATTAATTGCAAATAAATTCTTTTGAATTATCGTATCTTCTGGCATCTTTTTTTAATTCCTAAATAAATATTAGGGAGAAATTTATTTTTTGCATTTTGAATTAGCTCAAAGTATGTAAATTTTCTCCAAAAAAAATCACTTTCATGTGATTATAGTATTTATAATTATTAAAAAATTAAGATTGAATTATGCAGGCAGTAAACTTTTTCTTTATAAACGCGCTTTTATTTGCATCTTTAATAGCAGTAGTCGGAGTACCTTATTTTTATATGACCCAATCTGATCCATCTGATAGACGTAATCCTGAAATCAAGAAGGTTGAAATAATTGGAGGAGTATGGTTCCATCTCGTTTTAATTGAGGGTGTTATTGCTAACTTAATTTGAACTTAATACCTTTTCATGAGAGTGTAGTTATATAAGAAAGAAAATTTAATGACTATCTTTGAAGGGTCTTTTGCAAATGCTTCTACTTTAAAAGTAGGAATTGTTGTTGCAAGGTTTAATGATTTAATAACTAATAGAATATTGTCTGGGTGCCTTGATTGCCTTACAAGACATGGTTTAGATACTTCAGAAACAAGTAAGGAACTTGATATTGTTTGGGTACCTGGATCATTCGAACTGCCAATAGCAGCTAAAACACTCTTAAAAAAATCTAATTATGACGTTTTAATTGCTCTTGGAGCTGTTATACGTGGAGAAACTTCTCATTATGATGTTGTTATTTCTGAGGCTAGTAAAGGCATTTCGCAAGTTTCATACGATAATAATGTTCCAATTATTTTTGGCGTTTTAACTACTGATAGTATGCAACAGGCTTTAGAACGAGCTGGTATAAAAAATAATCTTGGTTGGAATTATGCTTTACAAGCAATTGAGATGGGTTCTTTAATTAAAAATTTAAATTAGTTTCAAAACAAGTAAGATTATGTTTATTTCATTCCTTTTTTAAGATAAAATAATAAAGTTATGCGGATGTAGCTCAGTGGTAGAGCATCTCCTTGCCAAGGAGAATGTCGAGAGTTCGAATCTCTTCATCCGCTTTCTTTAATACCTTGTTATGAAAGGAATTTTTTAATGTGAACTTTTAACTATAAAATATATTTTTATCTATTTTAGAGCAGAATTAAGGGCAAAACTGCATCAGTAGATAGTTTTTTAGATTAATAATAAGATGGTCTTTCTTGTCTTGATTGATAAGAATTAATTATGTATATTCAAAAAACATTAATCAGAAATTAGCAAGTTAAAGGATTTTTTAAAATATTTACTTTTTCTTTAATGCAAAAAGATAACCGTACTTTGCTTCGTAAATATATGGGATAAATTTTTCTCTATTTAAAATAGAACTTACTAATTGCCAAATTGGTACTGAAGCTTTTTCTATATCTTCTATTACAAGCCAACCCCCTTTTTTAAGTAATTTTGTTCCAAATAAAAGAACTTCTAGATTTGCATGTGTAGCATGTAATCCATCATCAATTATTAAGTCAAAACCTCTACCTATTTTTTTTTCTAATTCGTTGAGACTGGAGGAACTAGTTTGGTCGACATAATATGTCTTAATTCTGGGCTCTTCAAAAAGAACTCTTTTGTCTATATCTGCGCCATATATTTTTGCATTTGGGCAAAAATCTTTGAACGATCTTAAAGATGCACCTGGAACTCCAAATTTACCCATATTTCCAATGATGTCCTCGTTATTTGTCCCCAAACCAATTTCAAGAATTTTTGTAATTGATTCTTTTCTTTTTAGAAGATTTGCATAAAGCAGATGATAGTTATGCCAGCTCCCTTTGTCGCTTTTATATTGATTAAACAGTTTTCTTAGATTGAAAATCTTGTCTTCTTCTTTTGGATTATTTAATTTCTCAATATTTGTTATTGTGATAAGTTTCTTCCCTTGTGCATGAGAAAATTTATTTAGTAAAGGTACTAGATTATTTATTGATTCAAAAACAATTTCGGAAAGTACTGTTAATTCTCCTTGATGGCCAGGAGCAAATGCTGGAAATTTTTTAATAGGGTTAATTTTTATCCAAAAATAATTTTTATAGTTTATGAATTTGGCAAGCTTCCTTTTAAAGAATTTTATTCCAATTATATTTTTTAGAGTTTTTTTCATATTTCAAAAGGCATAACAATTTATTACTAAAGTTAAATATACTTTTTAATTATTAAAAAGATATTTTTATAGTTTAACTTATGTTTAATTAAATAATCTTCAATGAAAGCCTTATTCTTTTGGGCAGGGGGAGAAATTCCTAATTTATTTCGATATTGTATAAACTCGTTTGCAAAAAATGGTTTCGAAACTATTATTTACTCTCCAGAACCTGAAAACAATAAGAAGTGCTTTCCTGATGATATTCAATTAAGACAATCAAATGAGATTTTGCCAATAGAAATTTTATATAGATTTAAACAACGTCAATCCAGAAATAAACCATGTTATTCAGCATTTTCTAATTTATTTAGAGCTAAGCTCATTCAAGCGCATCCAGGCTCTTTTTACTTTGATACAGATGTTTTTTGTATAGCGAATGTTAATTCATTTGAAAAATTACTTTCCGATTCAGAAGACAAATTAATTGTAGGGAAACAAGATACTAAATCTGTCAATGGAGCCGTTCTCTCTGCAGGCTCAAAAAGTGTAGCTGATCATTTTGTTGATGATTTGTTTGAGTATGTCGAGAGTAAAAATTATATTCATGATTTTGGAGATTTTGGACCCGCTTTTTTGAATAACTATTTAAATAGATTTCCTCAAAAATTAATGCAAATAGATAAACATATATTTTATCCAATTCATTATTCTGAAACTAATTATTTATACGATCCAGACTTTTTAGAAATTGCACGACAAAAGATAGATAAAGCTTTATGCGTTCATCTTTGGAACGAGTGCCTTACAATGGCATCAGTTCCTACTAATTGTCCATCTCCAGAATCTTCTCTACTTTATGAATTAATGGTTCAAACTATTGAATTTGAATCCTCCTATGCTTTACCAAAAGAAACGATGAAGAAGCTACTTTATCCACCTAAGTGGGGACTAAAAAAAACAGTTAAAAATATATTTCCCGCGATTTTTAGTTTGATAAATAGAAAATTTAAAAAATTTCATTCATAAATTAATACATAAAATAATGTGCAGTTTTATTTTCCTTATTTCAAATAACAAAATAGATAAGAAGATATTTTTAGAGGCAAATAGCGGTATCCAAAGTAGAGGGCCTGATATTACTAATTCTCTTTTTTTAGAAGAAAAAGAATTTCATGTAGCTTCAATTCATAATCTCTTAGATATTTCTGGATATACAGTAAAACAACCTATGTACGATAATAAATCTTCCAAGCTTTTATTATTTAACGGTGAGATATATGAACCTACTAAGGAGAATACACCAGATTCACTTTTACTTTTCCAAGAATTTTATAATAATAATTTGAATGATTTTTTAGGAAATTCACAAGGAGAGTTTGCTATATCTGCAGTAGATTTAAAAAAGAAAACTATAAGTTTATTTGTTGACTTGATAGGAACAAAGCCTTTATCATATGCCATACAAGATGGAAAAATTGGATTATCCACTTACGATTGTGCTCTTGAATCTCTAGGTTTTCAATCGATATTTAAGGTTTTACCTAATAAAAACATTACAATTAAATTTGCTGACCTAAATAAACCAGAATTACAATGTGAAGATATATATTCACTAAGTCTTAAACAAAATAATGATACTTTTGATGATTGGAATAATAGTTTTCTAAATAGTGTTAGAAAAAGAGCAACGTTTTTTAATACTAAGTTTTTTGTTCCGCTTTCTTCTGGATATGACTCAGGGGCAATATGTGCTGCTTTAAATCTTCTTAAAATACCTTATTCAACAGTTACTATAGGTGATAGTGAGAATTTAGAAATACTTCAAAAAAGAATTCAAGTTAATAATAATGGTAGCTGCCTTGAGCATATTCAGTTGGAAAGTTGTTCATGGAAGGATTATGTAAGAACGAGTAAGTTAATTAGAAATGAGATTGGATCTATTCGTTACTTTCATAAAGAGGATGGCAAATCAGAGTCAAAACCAAGAGAATTGCATGATGATCCTGGCTCAATTGGTATGTATCTAATTTGTAAAGAAATGAGATTAAGGGGTTTTAATTCTGTCTTATCTGGAACTGGAGCAGATGAAATATTTTCTGATTATGGTTTTGGAGGTAAGAAGTATTATCCCCATTCGGAGTTTGGAGGTTTATTCCCAGAGGAATTAGAGGGATTCTTCCCTTGGAAAAAATTTTATGGTGATAGTCAAAGAAGTTATTTATTAAAAGATGAAATGATTTCAGGTTTATTTGCAATTGAGGGTAGATATCCCTTCTTAGATAAAGATTTGATTCAAGAATTTCTTAGTATTTCTCCTGAGTTAAAAAATTGTTGTTACAAGAATTGCATTGCAAATTTTCTTAAGATTCATAATTATCCTTTTCTCGAAGAGAAAAAGATTGGATTCATACCTCAAAAAACCCGTTTCTCATTTAGAGAAAGAATTGAGTATAGATTAAGAAATATGCTTGGTTTAAATCAGCCAAATGGATAGTTTTTTGAGTTTATCAGTTAATTATGTTACTTAATTAAAAATGCTTTATGAGGATATTCAACTTTTTTAAGTCTAAAATCATTTAACAATTCAATTTTAAAGTGAATCTTCAAACATATGGACTTTACAGTTCTTAATTGGAAAGATTTTTGATTCTTTTAAGTCTTCACTTCCCAATGCTGTGGCTAATTTACATTTTTTAACCATTTTTTGAAAAGTAATTTTGGAAAACTATATTTTTTGAATAGTTTTTCTTGTGTAAACTCTTTTGTGTTGTGTTTTTATTTTTATTCGAAAAGAAGCATATTCACTAAATTAGAGGCGTACAATACAATTAAAGATAAGTCAGTAAGATTGATATAACTACTATAACTTAAAGTCTTAAACCGGTTTCTTCACTAAATTTCTGCACAATTTCGGTTACATAATGTAATTTTATTTGTGAGAATCATTGCTATAACTTATATTTTAAAGAATGCGTAGTCTCTTTTTAATGAGAATGTTGAAATTTCGAATCTCTTTATACGCTTTCTTGAGATTATATTAAAGACTGATTGATATATGTCTACAGTAATTGTTGCAGGAGGTGCAGGTTATATAGGTTCTCATACTATAAGAGAACTTCATAATGGCGGCTTCGAAACAGTTGTACTAGACAATTTAGTTTATGGTCATAGAAAAATTGTCGAAGATGTTTTAGGAGTGCCTTTAGTTGTTGGTCAGGTTGGCGATAAGCAACTTATACAAAAACTTCTTTCAGGAGATCATCCCTCAACTAAAGGTAAAGATATAAAAGGCATTATGCATTTTGCTAATTATACTTCTGTGGGTGAATCTGTTATTAATCCCTCTAAATACTACAAAAACAACCTCTCTGAGACAATTAACCTCCTTGAGGCTTTGTTAGAAGATTCCAAGAAAAGAAATTCTGAACCCATTCCTATTGTATTTAGCTCTACTGCTGCAATATATGGTTTGCCTTTAGAAACCGAAATTCCAATATCTGAAACTAATCTGCAGAATCCGATTAACCCTTATGGCAGGAGTAAATTAATGATAGAAAATATTTTAATTGATTATCACAAAGCTTATAAGCTGCCTGTATCTATACTACGTTATTTTAATGCTGCAGGAGCAGATATTAAAGGAGATATTGGTGAAGATCATAATCCAGAAACACACTTGATTCCTTTAGTACTTGAGGCTCTTTTTAAAAAAGAGGGTTTTATAAAGGTTAATGGAATTGATTATCCAACATTTGATGGGACATGTATAAGAGACTATGTACATGTAAGTGATTTAGCAAATGCTCATGTTTTGGCTTTGAATAAAATAATTCATGATAGAAGTCTATCAATTTATAATCTTGGAAATGGCAAAGGATATTCCATAATGGAAGTAATAGATACTGCAAAAAAAGTTACTGGGAAAGAAATTAAAATATTAAAATCTCAAAGGAGAGCAGGTGACCCCCCGGTACTTATTTCCTCACCTGAAAAAGCAAAGAGGGAATTATTATGGAAACCAGAATTTTCCGATCTGGAGAGCATAATAAAAACTGCTTGGAATTGGTATCTTTTCAAAGAAAAAAGAAATCCAATAACCAAATAAATGAACTCTAAAACTTCTATTCATAAGTAATTAGAATAAATTCATTAAAATATATATGGCGAATATATTTTAAAAATTTAGGTTATTCTCTTCAAATGATTAAATTACTAAAGAAGGTAATAAATAAATCTCTAAGAATCTCAATAAGGCTTTTGACTAAGCCTTTTATAAGGCAGGAGCTATTTACATATTCTATTTATCAAAGATTGATAGATATTAAACCTGAAGCAATTTCTAGGTTAGAGACAAACAACATGATTTTTAACCTTATTAAATCAGATAAACCTTTCATGGTTGGAAGATTTGGTTGGACAGAGATTGATACTATGATTCACTATGATAATTTTTTAAAAATGAATTCATTAGAAAAATTACATGAATGGTCTTTAACTCTGAAATATCCATTTTCTAATAATTGTATGTTGAATGATATTCATCGACAATCTGGTTTTTATCCAGTTACAAAAGGAAATATTGGTTTGTTTAGAGAAGAAATGATTTCTTCAATGAAGAGAGTTGATTTATTAGCATCTTGGGTGAAAGGAGAGTGTAGATACCAAAACTATATGCAAGATACTCAGGTTTGTGAATTAGATTTTATAGAGCCTTACCTATCAGAGAATCCATGGTCTGAAGCTCTTGAAGGATTAAAAGTATTAATAATCCATCCTTTTAGAGATAGTATTTATGATCAATATACCCAAAACCGTTCTAATATTTTCACAGACAAAAAAGTTCTTCCCAAATTCGAATTGAAATTAATCAAAGCACCTCAAACTCTTCCTGGTAATAATTATAAATTTTCTAATTGGTTTGAAACATTAGAAGCTTTAACAGAAGAAGTATGTCAAATTGACTTTGACATTGCTTTAATTGGTTGTGGGGCGTATGGCTTCCCCTTAGCTTCAAGAATTAAAAAGTTAGGAAAAAAAAGTATCCATTTGGGTGGTGCAACTCAACTTATGTTTGGCATTAAAGGTAAGAGATGGGATAAAGAACAAGTATTTATTAATCTTTATAATAAATTTTGGAAATATCCTTCCATTAATGAAAAACCAATAGGATACTTAGGTCTTGACAGAGGTTCTTATTTTGCTCCTGATAATAATTGATAAAAAAATCAAATATTCAATTTATCGTCAATTGTTTTTTTTTATATATAAAATGGATTAAATTCTTTTTTTAATATGGCAAAAACTATTTCTATAGATGAATTAAAAGAATTGTTTACTAAGCCTTATGGCAAAAGCGCTCCTTCCAAACAAAAATGGTCAGAATTTTACAATAAAGATGTTATATTCATTGATCCTACTCAGGAAACAAAAGGATTAGATTCTTATGTTGCGGCTCAAGAAAAGTTAGTCAAAAGGTGTGATGATATTTTTTTAGAAACTCATGCAATTTTAATAAATGAGTACTGCGGATTCGTCGAATGGACAATGGGTTTAAAGATAATGGGTAAAGAGTTTATTTATCCAGGCACTACCCGTTTGATATTTTCAAAAAATGGATTAATAAAAGAACATAGAGATTATTTCGATTTTTGTGGCCCTACATTTGGCCCAGTGCCTATATTAGGTTCTTTTGTAAGGTGGCTTTATTCAAAATTTATATCTTAAGTGCAGAAATGATAAAACAAATTTTTTAAATTTTGGAAAAACTTTTGAAAGAAAATAAACATCAAATATTTAGGTTTATTCTTTCAGGACTAATCTCAACGTGTGTAAATTTCTTAGTATATAATTTGATTTACTTAATTTTTAAAAACATAATCTTTGCCTCAATATTTGGCTATTCGATAGGACTTCTAACATCATTTATTTTGGCAAAGATTTGGGTTTTTAGAGATAATTCCAAAAAAAAAATATTTAAATCTTTTTTTATCTTTTGTCTTATTTATTTCTTAGGGGGTTTAGAAATGTCATTAATTATTATTTTTCTGAATCAATTAATTATTAATCACAGAATCTCTTGGTTGTGTGGAACATTTATAGCAGCCTTAAATAATTATTTAGGTTCAAAATATTTATTGTTTAAAAAGTAATTTATATTTCTCTTACTAAAAGATTTTGAGAAGCAACTTCTTTAAAATCAAACTGAGAATAGAACAACTTTTTGCTAGTAGTCATTAAATAAATTTTCTTTGTATGTTTAATTTGTTTTGACGCTAAAATATTTTCTACAATCATTTTTCCGTAACCTTTACCTTGATGATTTTGGTCAATTACTATATCCCATAAAACCCCTCTATAGATACCATCTGACAAGGCTCTCCCGAAACCAACTGGCTCATTATGAGACCAGATACTAATAACTACATCGCTATTGGCAAGACATTTTCTAAGATCATTTATTGTCCTATCCTTAGCCCAAAATGCATTACGATGTAAAAATTGCTGTAGTTTCAATAATGCTCTAGTGGGTTTAAGATTAGGACCTAATCCAAATAACCTCAATCCCACAGCTCCTTTTGAATGCTTAATTAAAAAAACTTTTTTCATTAGTGTGAAATTATAGAATTTTGAGAATAATTTAATAACTTATTTGGTAACTTTTACTTAAATACCTTAATCGATAACTTTTGAAAGAATAAAGAGATATAAGTTTACTAATTTAGTTGTAACGCACTAATTTATAATGATTGTAATAGGATGAATTTTTTAGAGGACAAACAATTATGCTGAAATTTTTGTTGGGAGATCCGAATACTCGAAAGTTAAAGCGATATCAACCCTTAGTTGAAGAAATAAACTTATTAGAAGAAGAAGTATCTATACTCGCTGATGATGAATTACGAAACGAGACACATAATCTTAAATCAAAGGTTTCATTAGAATCAAATATCAAAAGACAAAAGGAGCAATTGCAAGAGATATTACCAAAAGCTTTTGCAATAGTTAGAGAAGCAAGTAAAAGAGTGTTAGATATGCGTCATTTTGATGTCCAATTAATTGGTGGGATGGTTCTCCATGAGGGGCAAATTGCTGAGATGAAAACTGGAGAAGGCAAAACTCTCGTTGCCACGCTGCCTTGCTATCTAAATGCGTTAACGGGTAAAGGCGTACATGTTGTTACGGTTAATGATTACTTAGCTCGAAGAGATGCGGAGTGGATGGGACAAGTGCATCGTTTTTTAGGATTATCCGTTGGTTTAATTCAGCAAGATATGAGTCCTTCTGAAAGAAAAAAAAATTATGCATGTGATATAACTTATGCGACCAATTCTGAACTAGGGTTTGATTATTTGAGAGATAATATGGCCACTGAGATCGAAGAAGTAGTTCAAAGAAAATTTAATTATTGTGTGATAGATGAGGTTGATTCAATTTTAATTGATGAAGCGAGAACGCCTCTAATTATTTCTGGTCAAATTGAAAGACCTCAAGAAAAGTATCAAAAGGCTGCAGAATTATCATTATCTCTCGTTAAGGCAAAGGAGTTGAGTAAAGATGGTGTGGATCCAGAGGGTGATTATGAAGTTGACGAAAAACAACGTAGTTGTATATTGACTGATCAAGGATTTGCCAAATGTGAGGAGTCCTTGAAGGTTAATGATCTATATGATCCACAAGATCCGTGGGCGCATTATATTACTAATGCTTTAAAAGCTAAAGAATTATTTGTAAAAGATGTAAATTACATCATTAAAAAAGATGAAGCAGTAATAGTTGATGAATTTACAGGAAGGGTTATGCCTGGAAGAAGATGGAGTGATGGACAACATCAAGCAATCGAAGCAAAAGAAGGTCTCACAATTCAACCTGAGACTCAGACATTAGCATCTATAACCTACCAGAACTTTTTCCTTTTATATCCAGTTTTAGCTGGTATGACAGGTACTGCCAAGACTGAAGAGGTGGAATTTGAAAAAACTTATAAGTTAGAGTCAACAGTTGTGCCAACTAATCAGATTAGGAAAAGAAAAGACTGGGCTGATCAAGTTTTTAAAACAGAAATGGGTAAATGGAAAGCAGTTGCTAATGAAACAGCAGAAATACATAGGAAGGGTAGACCTGTTTTAGTAGGAACAACAAGTGTTGAAAAAAGTGAGTTACTAAGTAGGCTTCTATTCGAGCAGCAAATTCCACATAATTTATTAAATGCAAAACCAGAGAATGTAGAACGAGAGGCAGAAATAGTAGCTCAGGCAGGAAGATCAGGTGCTGTAACTATTGCAACAAATATGGCTGGAAGAGGAACTGATATTATTCTTGGTGGTAACAGCGATTATATGGCAAGGCTTAAATTAAAAGAAACTTTAATGCCTTTGCTTGTTAAGCCAGAGAATGAGCATAAGCCAATACCTCAACAAAGAAGTTCAAAAGCTAGAGGAGGTTTTTCGGAAAAGATTGACTCAAGCTCAAATAAGAATAATAAAAGTGGTGTATCGAGTCTTTTCCCCTGTCAGTTAGGCGAAGATATTACAACAAAACTCTCTTTATTATCTAATCAACTTGTAAAGAATTGGGGAGATAGAACTTTAACTATTCTGGAATTAGAGGATAGAATTGCAACTGCCGCTGAAAAAGCACCTACTGAAGATAAACTTATACAATCTTTAAGAAATGCTTTATCAGATGTAAAAAGTGAATATGAGAAGGTATTAATTCATGAAGAAGAAAATGTAAGAATTGCTGGAGGTCTTCATGTCATTGGAACAGAAAGGCACGAGTCAAGGAGAGTTGATAATCAACTTAGAGGAAGGGCAGGTAGACAAGGCGATCTTGGAAGTACCAGATTCTTTTTATCTTTGGAAGATAATTTATTAAGGATATTTGGTGGTGATAGGGTGGCAAATTTAATGAATGCTTTTAGGGTCGATGAAGATTTACCTATTGAGTCAGGCATGCTTACTAGATCCTTAGAAAGTGCTCAAAAGAAGGTTGAAACTTATTACTATGACATTAGAAAACAAGTTTTTGAATATGATGAGGTAATGAATAACCAACGAAAAGCAGTTTATAATGAGAGATTAAGAGTTTTAAAAGGAACTGATTTGAAGAAACAAGTTATAGGATATGGAGAAAGAACAATGGAAGAAATCGTAGAAGCTTATATAAATCCTGATTTACCTCCAGAAGAATGGGATATTGATCAATTGATTTCTAAAGTAAAAGAATTTATTTATTTGTTAAATGATCTCAAATCAACAGATGTTAGTGTTTTATCAGTTGAAGAATTAAAAAATTATCTTCAAGAGCAATTACGTATTGCATACGATTTGAAGGAGGCTCAAATAGAGCAATTTCGTCCAGGATTAATGAGGGAAGCTGAAAGGTTTTTTATTCTTCAACAAATTGATAACTTGTGGAGAGAACATCTTCAATCGATGGATTCTTTAAGAGAATCTGTAGGATTAAGAGGATATGGTCAGAAGGATCCACTAATTGAATATAAAAATGAAGGTTATGACATGTTCCTTGAAATGATGACAAATATGAGAAGAAACGTCATTTATTCAATGTTTATGTTTCAACCTAAAAGTGAAAAGGAAACTAATAATTAATCCTATTTTAATTATCTCCTAAGAATTCTATTATTTCCTTATCTTTTATATTTTGTGCATCACCAACCTTATTAATATCAATAGATTCTGAATTTACTAGACATTGAAGAGTTTTGTTTAATTTAAGAATTTGATTCTCAAGATAGTCTATTCTATCCATTAAATTTTTAATTACACTAGCTTCAGCATCTGGTAATGCAGAGTGTGCTAGAGGATTAACTTTGACTCCACTCTGATGTACTACTCTTCCTGGAATGCCAACTACAGTGCTATTTTCTTCGACATTACGAACAACAACTGAACCTGCCCCAATACGTGTATTAGGCCCAACTATTATTGATCCTAGGACTTTTGCACCTGCTCCTACTACAACATTTTCCATTAAGGTTGGATGCCTTTTGCCATGACTTTTGCCGGTCCCTCCTAAAGTAACTCCTTGATAAAGTAGGCAATTATTGCCAATTTCAGCTGTTTCACCAATTACAACTCCCATCCCATGATCTATAAAAACTTTTTTACCAATTTTGGCACCTGGATGGATTTCTATTCCAGTGAATAATCTATTAAAATGACTTAATAATCTTGGAATTAAAGGTAATTTTAATAGCCATAATTTATGAGTTAATCTATGCATCACAATTGATTGGAAACCAGGATAGCAAAGAAAAATCTCTAAAATACCTCTTGCTGCTGGATCTCTTTCTCTTATTATCTCAATATCCGATCTGAAAGTTTTTAACATAATTAATTAATAACTCCTATTTCTGTTTTTAAATGATTTATTGTTTCGATGCTTAAGTAATTTTTTGCACATATGATTTGCGGAACTCTCATTAATTGCGAACGATTTTTTATTAGAGTATTTTCAACAACAGATAGACTAGGCCCGTCGCACACAATATGATTGGAAGCTTTTAAAAGAGTTAATAATCTACTGCTGTCATCCGAAATAGTAGTCATAATTACTATATCACTTCCTCTCATGCTATGTATAATAATTTCTGCTGCTCTTAAGAGACCAGGACTGATACTTACAATACCTACACAACTACCAAGTTTTAATTCTTTGATTATTTTTAGTTCTTTCTGAAAGTCGCTTAAATCAACAGCAATAGCTCTCACTCTATATTTTTTTGCTAATTTTTCTAATGGTTGTAAAAAATATCTACTTGTAACAATTGTTCCATTATTTGAATTGCAAAGAACTTTTTCTAATTCCTCCATGGGGATAACTTCTACTGGGACATTGATTTTTGGAGATATATCTTCTGCAATTAACATAGAGGCACCAATGTCTTCCCTCGGTGTACTCACTAATATTCTTGACCCACATTTTATACGCCAGTCAATTTCATTAGTTAAAAAATTTCTTGTTTCTTGAAGAGTGCATCCAAGTTTGATTAATTTATCAATTGCCTTTTTTGCTTCTTGATCAGGAGAAATATTTAAATTATTTTTTGAATTAAAAGACTTTTTAAAATTACTTTTTTGAAGATTGTCTCTTACATAAATACCTGAACCTGCTATCGCTTCTACTACCCCATCCTTCTCCAGTTGTCTGTAAACTTTACTAATAGTGTTGCGATGCAGTCCTGTTTGCATTGCTAATTGTCTAGTACTAGGCAAGCGGTGCCCTGGGGGATAATACCTAGCTGCAATTGCAAAGCAAATCTGATTGTATAACTGTATCGAGGCCGGAATATCTATTTCTTGTTGAATATGAAATCTCACTTTAGAAAAAACCTAATTAATTTCTTGTATGTCTTTAAGTGACAGTTTAACATCCGTCATAAGTTTTGGATTCACATTGTGTTGCTAAATTGCTTTTCCTTTACTATTCTTCTTTTTTTATAAAAGGTGTTTTTCTGGGACTTAAAAACATAATCATATTTCTACCTTCTCTTTTTGGTCTTTGTTGAACCTCTGAGTGTTCTTCTAAATCATTAGCCATTTTTAAAAGAAGTGTTTCTGCTAAATTTGAGTGCTGAATTTCTCTACCTCTAAAAATGACTGTACATTTAACTTTATCGCCTGATTTTAAAAATCTAACAGCTTGTCCTATTCTTACGTCGTAATCATGTTTATCAATCTTGTATCTCATTTTTACTTCTTTAACTTCAGTTTGGTGCGATTTCTTTCTTGCTTCTTTAGCTTTTTTTTCTTGTTCGAATTTATATTTTCCGTAATCCATAATCCTACAAACAGGAGGATTAGCTTTCTCGCTTACTAAAACTAAGTCAAGTTCTCTTTGATTTGCAATTTCTAATGCTTTTATTCTATCAATTACTCCTAGTTGCTTGCCATCTGAATCTACAACTCTTAATTGAGGGTATTTAATTCTTTCATTAATATTTGGTAGCTCTCTAACTGGAGCGCGGCGATCAAAGCGTGGACGTGGTGGCATTCAGTTTCTTTAATTGATTGTTTTAATAATGAACAAGATCTATTTCTTAATTAAAGTTAGCTTAAAGCATACTCTATATTAATTATTGCATCTTTTAGTAGGTTTTTGTTATTAAGCCATATTGGATTGTTTTTATTACGGAACCATGTTTTTTGTCTTTTGGCAAATTGTATTGTTTTTGTTGCTGTTAATTCAATAGCTTTTTCAATTGTTAAATTTCTCTTGATTACATCTTTGGCTTCCTTATATCCAATTGTTTCTAGTAAAGGTAAATTTGAACCATATTGATTAATAATATTTTTGGTCTCTTCTACTATTCCTAATTCGAACATATTTATTGTTCTTTTGAAAATTCTTTCTTTTAAATTTTCTCTATCCAACCCTAACTCTAATATTCTCCATGGTGGTGGATTTTGGCATGTTTGAGATGACATGGGCTTACCAGTTACATAAAAAACTTCCAAAGCTCTTATGATCCTAACTTGATCAGCATAATTGATTTTTTTTGTTAAGTCAGGATCACAAATTTTTAAAAGTTCCCAACATTTTTCTTGACCTAATTTTTCGAATTGTGACCTTAAAGCTTTTTGAGGGGGTACATTCGGTGTGAAGAATCCCTTTATTATTGAATTCATATATAATCCGCTTCCTCCTACTAGAAAGGGGATTATTTTCTGATTCAATTCTCGATTAATTGATTCTGTGGCAATTTTTTGAAATTGACTTGCATTAACTTTGTTAGATGGTTCTGCAATATCTATTAAAAAATGCTTTATTATTTTTTGTTGTTCTTTAGTTGGCTTCGCTGTACCAATGTCCATACTTTCATAAATTTGCCTTGAATCGATATTATGTATATTGATCTTAAAATATTTAGCAATTTCTATTGCCAGCTCAGTCTTGCCACTTGCTGTAGGCCCTATTAAAACTATTACTAATGGTTTTGATTGAAACATACCTGATTTTTTGAAAAAAATATTTGATTCATATGATTAAAGTGATTAAATTTTGCATTTACTTCAAGCCTTTTTCTTATACCGATGGTAAATTTAATGAAAGACCTTTTAAAAATAACATTTTAAAAGTTTTATTTTTTTATTTTTTATATTAAATGAGTGAGGAAAAAAGATCTAATAAAATTTCCAATGATTATGGTGCAGAACAAATACAGGTTTTAGAGGGGTTAGAACCTGTCCGTAAACGTCCAGGTATGTATATTGGCTCTACTGGTCCAAGAGGTTTACATCATTTAGTGTATGAAGTTGTAGATAATTCTGTAGATGAAGCACTTGCTGGTCATTGTGATCAAATTGAGATAGTTCTCAAAGAAGATGGATCAGCTTTGATTTCAGATAATGGAAGGGGCATTCCTACAGATATACATCCAAGAACAGGTAAAAGCGCTCTCGAAACTGTCCTTACTGTTCTTCATGCAGGGGGAAAATTTGGAAGTGGTGGATATAAAGTTTCTGGTGGTTTACATGGAGTTGGAATATCTGTTGTTAATGCATTAAGTGAGTGGGTTAATGTTACTGTCTTAAGAGATGGGAGTGAGTTTAAACAAAGATTTGAGAAAGGAATTGCGAAAGGTGAATTAAAATCTCAAAAACAACAAAGTAAACCGCTAAAAAAAGGGACAACAATTTGTTTTAAGCCAGATACATTGATATTTACTGATGGAATTGAATTTGATTATTCTCTTTTATCCTCAAGATTGAGAGAACTGGCTTATCTTAATGGCGGCGTAAAAATTTTATTTAGAGATGAGAGGAAACAATTATCAGATGGTTCTTTTAAAGAAGAAATTTACTTATATGATGGCGGCATTAAAGAATATGTTCAGTATATTAATAAAGAAAAGGAATCTATTCATTCAGAGATCATTTATGTTGACTCGCAAAAAGATAATGTTTATGTAGAGGCAGCTTTACAATGGTGTTCGGATGTTTATTCAGATAATATTTTAGGTTTTGCAAATAATATTAGAACAATTGATGGAGGAACTCATATTGAAGGTTTGAAAACGGTATTGACAAGAACTTTTAATGCAATTGCAAAAAAACGTGGAAAAAGAAAGGAGGTTGACAAAAATTTGTCAGGAGAAAATATTAGAGAAGGTTTGACGGTAGTTTTATCAGTAAAAGTTCCAGAGCCAGAATTTGAAGGACAAACCAAGACAAAATTAGGGAATACTGAAGTAAGAGGGATTGTTGATTCCCTCATAGGAGAAGCCTTAATAAAGTATATGGAATTTAATCCTACTATTTTTGATTTAATTCTAGAAAAAGCAATCCAATCTTTTAATGCAGCAGAAGCAGCGAAACGAGCAAGGGATTTAGTAAGGAGAAAAAGTGTTCTTGAGAGTTCAACTTTGCCTGGTAAATTAGCAGATTGCAGTTCAAGAGATCCCTCAGATGCAGAGATTTATATAGTTGAGGGTGATTCTGCGGGAGGTTCAGCCAAACAAGGAAGAGATAGAAAATTTCAGGCAATTTTGCCTCTGAGAGGAAAAATCTTAAATATTGAAAAAACAGATGATACTAAAATATATAAAAATACAGAAATCCAATCACTCATAACTGCTTTAGGATTGGGCATTAAGGGCGAAGAGTTTGATATTAAATCTCTAAGGTATCATCGAGTTGTAATTATGACTGATGCAGATGTAGATGGGGCTCATATTAGAACATTACTATTAACGTTTTTTTATAGATATCAAAGAGAGCTTGTAGAAAAGGGTTTCATATATATTGCATGTCCTCCTCTATATAAAGTGGAAAGAGGTAAAAATCATAAATATTGTTATAACGAGGGTCAATTGAAGAAAACTATAGAAGATTTTGGAGAAAAAGCTAATTACAATATTCAAAGATTTAAAGGTTTAGGGGAGATGATGCCAAAACAATTATGGGATACAACTATGAATCCTCAGACGAGGATGATGAAAAGAGTGGAAATTGAAGATGCTTTAGAAGCAGATAGAATATTTAATATTTTAATGGGAGATAAAGTTGCACCAAGAAGAGAATTTATTGAAACTAATAGTGCCAATTTAGATATGGCTACATTAGATATATAATGCAAAATATAATAAAAAATATCTGTTTAATAGGTTTTGCCCTGATTGGACCAATTTCCCTACCTGCAGGAGGAATACAAAGGAATTTCACTCAATACAAGATTCTTAATAATTCAAAGGAAATAATTTTAAATGCAAACTGTACACTTTATGCTTTTCCTAAACCCAACGCTAGAAAATTGATGGTTGTTAACTCGGGTTCCTCATTATCAATTTTGCAAAGATGGGTAGTTAATGAAAGAGATATTTGGGCAAGAGTAGAATTGGCAGCAAATCGATTAATTGAAGATCCTAATAGAATTCATAAGGGATGGATTAAGATTTAGAGTTTGGATTTAAATATAGTTTTTCATATTTTATTAGGAAGTACTTTCGGGATAATTTTAAGATTGTTTATAAAATATAAGTCTAAAAAAAAGATAGCAATTTATTTCAATCATTCCTTAATAGTAAATGTTTTATCCTCTTTATTTTTAGGTATTTTTATAGGATTAAATCCAACTAATAAAAATTTATTATTATTTTTTTTTGTAGGTTTTTTAGGTTGTTTTAGTACATTTTCGTCTTTTATATATGAATTATTTAATTTAATTCAAAAAAGAAAATATATAAGTTTAATTATTTATTATATAGAAGTTTTAGTATTATCTTTTTTATTTTTTTATTTAGGGAATTTCACTACTTTAATATTTAAAAAATGAATAAAAAGTTCTTTTTTTTAATATTATTCGGATACTTAGCAACGTTTTTAAGGTTTTATTTAAATAATAATTTACTGGTATCTATCATAGGTTCTTTTATATATGGTTTTGTTCTTTCAAGATCAATTAGTAAGTCAAAAAGAGAAATTTTATTAACTGGTTTTTGTTCTTGTTTTACCTCTTTTAGCGGTTTTGTTCATTTTTTATATCAATTTATTATTCAGGGTTATTATTTAAAATTATTTATTTGTTTAAATTTAATTGTTTTTTTCAATTTAATAATAATGTATATGGGGTTTTTGCTTAGTAGAAAAATGACTTAATTTTTATATAATGCTAGTGTTAGTTGGATATAAGAGCAATATTATGGAAGAAAATAATAATCTCGAGGTGATTACTGCTTTATCTTCAGATTTAACAACTCGTGGAAATATTACAATCCAACTTGAAGAATTACTTGTTGCAGGAAATTATGATGAAGCAAAATTATTACTCGAACCTTCCCAACCTGTTGACATAGCAGATGCTATTGGAAGTCTTCCTTTAATACTGCAGGCACTTGCATTTAGATTATTAAAAAAAAATGAAGCAATTGAGGTTTATGAATACTTAGATCCAATTGTTCAGCAAACTCTACTAGATAGACTTCGATCAGGAGAGGTTTTGGAAATTGTTGAAAAAATGTCTCCTGATGATAGGGTTCAACTTTTTGATGAGTTACCTGCAAAAGTTGTAAGAAAATTTCTATCAGCACTAAGTCCTGGTGAAAGAAAAGTAACAGCAGAATTATTAGGATATGAGCCTGAAACTGCAGGTAGATTAATGACTACTGAATTCATAGATTTGAAGGAAATGCAAACTGCTGAGGAGGCGTTGTCTTTAGTAAGAAAAAGGGCTGCATTTACAGAAACAATTTATAGCTTATATGTAACGGACAAAGAAAGACACTTGACTGGGATTTTATCTTTAAGAGATCTTGTTACCGCGGACCCAAATAGGCCAATTGGTGATGTTATGACAAGGGATGTAGTCAATATCTCTACCAACACAAATCAAGAGGAGGTGGCTAGAGCTATTCAAAGATATGATTTTTTAGCTCTTCCAGTAGTAGATAAAGAAAAAAGACTAGTTGGAATTGTTACTGTTGATGACTTGATTGATGTTATTGAACAAGAAGCTACTCGAGATATTTATGCTGCAGGCGCTGTTCAGCCTGGTGATGAGGATGACTATTTTCAAAGTAATTTATTTACAATTGCTCGAAGGCGAATTCTATGGCTTCTAATTTTAGTTTTTGCTAACGGATTAACTACAAAAGTTATTGCTATGAATGATCAAATTTTAAAAGAAATAGTTTTATTAGCTGCTTTTATTCCATTGCTAATTGGTACTGGAGGGAATGTTGGAGCTCAAAGTTCAACTGTTGTTATAAGAGGTTTAAGTACACAAAAATTAAAATCATTAGGTGCATTTAAGGCGGTAATAAAGGAGGCTATAACGGGAGCTCTGCTGGGGGTTTTGATGATGCTAGTAGTTTTTCCTTTTGCTTGGTGGCAAGGAGAGGGACCTTTAATTGCTTCAGCAGTCGGCATAAGTTTAATATCCATAACAACTTTAGCAGCAACTGCAGGGGCTATACTTCCTTTACTTTTTGCCAAGATGGGTTTAGATCCTGCTCTAATGTCTTCTCCTTTTATTACAACGGTTACTGACATAGCTGGTGTGTTTATTTATCTTAGTACGGCAAATTGGCTACTTAATTCTTCAATCTTATAGAAATTAGTAGGTATTTATTCTCATTTTTGTAAAAATGTGGATTTTTTTGTTTAACTTTACATTTCTTAATGGTATTGTTTACAAAACAACATTAACTTTCATGTCACCCGAAACATTAGTTGAGAATAAATTAGCTTCTATTTCATCATTAAAATCTAGCAATGACGTAGATTTGGTGAGGTCGTATTTAAGAGATATTGGAAGAGTTCCACTTTTATCACATGAGCAAGAAATAACATTAGGGAGACAGGTTCAAGAATACATGCAAGTTGAGAGAGCTGAACTTGAAATAATAGAATTGACAGATAATAAACCTACACCAGAAGAATTAGCCGAGAAATTAAATTTATCTACTTCACAAATTAAAAAAAGATTCAGAGCTGGTCAACGTGCCAAAGAAAGAATGGTTGCTGCAAACTTAAGATTAGTAGTTAGTGTTGCAAAAAAATATACTAAGAGAAATATGGAACTTCTTGATTTAATTCAAGAAGGAACAATTGGATTGGTAAGAGGGGTAGAAAAATTTGATCCAGCAAGAGGATATAAATTTTCAACATACGCATATTGGTGGATTAGACAGGGAATTACTAGAGCAATTGCGGAAAAAAGTAGAGCTATTAGATTGCCTATTCATATAACTGAAATGCTTAACAAGCTAAAAAAAGGACAAAGAGAGTTGAGCCAAGAAATGTCAAGAACACCTACAATTAGTGAACTTGCGAAATATGTTGAATTACCTGAAGAAGATGTTAAAGATTTAATGTGTAAAGCTGGTCAGCCAGTAAGTCTTGAAACAAAAGTTGGTGACGGTGAAGATACAGTACTACTAGATTTATTAGCTGGAGGAGAGGATTTACCGGATGAACAAATCGAGATGGATTGCATGAGAGGAGATTTACATTCACTTCTTCATCAGTTACCTGACCTTCAATGCAGAGTATTGAGAATGAGGTATGGAATGGATGGAGATGAACCAATGTCTCTCACGGGTATTGGACGTGTTTTAGGTATTAGTAGAGATAGAGTAAGAAATTTAGAAAGAGATGGTTTGAGAGGTTTACGCAGACTCAGCGACAATGTAGAGGCCTATTTTGTTTCTTGAATAAATTCATTTATTAACTCATTTGTTTTTTCAGGTTCTTCATCATGAGGACAATGACCAGCCCCATTAATAATATCTAATCTTTTAATATTCCTGAATTGTTTCTTCCACTCTTTTGCTTCATTTAAAGATTCCCATGGATCTTTTTCTCCCCAAATTAATTGGATTGGAGCATCCACCTTATTAAAAAGGTCAGTAGCAAGATAGTCATCAAATAAGTTAATAAAACCACGAAATGCTTCTTTCGAATTTTTCCTTTGAGAGGGTTGATAAAGTATTTCAATTAATTCATTATCGATATTTTTTCCTGAAGGGTAAGCTTGTTCAAGTATTTTCTTTATGACTTTTGGATTAGCAGCTCTTGTAAAAAGTGTATTGCTAATTATTCTTTGTCTGACTATCGTTTTAAGGACGGGTCTTAGTAGATTCATTAAGATATCACTTTTTTTCAAACGTTTATCATCCATAGTTCTTTGTGCACAATCAATCAAAATGACACCTTTGCAATTATCTTTGAGGATTTCAGCAGCTTTTAATGCAATAACACCACCAATTGAATTTCCTACCAAGTAAACAGGAGATTTTATTACCTCTGCGCAAAATGTTGATATTTGATTACCCCATAAGTCAAATGAATATTTAATTGAGTTTTCTTTATTAGGTTCATAATTTAATAAAGCACTAGGCTGACTGCTTTTCCCAAATCCTAATAAGTCAATTGCATAGCAGTTGGAAAATTTACCAAGAAAATCTTGATTATGTCTCCAGTGGTTTTTTGATGCTCCAAATCCATGAACTAATAAAATTTGAATATTTTTTTCAGAAGAAGATTCTTTTGATAAAGACCAAGAAATTTCCCAATTTTTCCACTTCCAAGTTTCAGATTTATTTAAAGACACTATGAATATGCTTTTAATTAAACTTTAATTCAAAAAAAAATTATTCGTTTTTAATAAATTATTCTTAGTTAAGAAAAAGCGTTCATTTTATGAAAAAGAAAAAGGTCATATGTATTGGAGAGGCTTTAATAGATAGAATCAGAAATAAGTCAGATAAAGGATTCACAGATTTTTTGGGTGGTGCGCCTGCTAACGTTGCCTGTGCATTAAGAAAATTAAAAATAGATTCAACATTTATAGGAAGTTTGGGTAGTGATGATTATGGAAAAAAATTTATTATGCAATTTAATGAATTGAAAGTTAATTTAGATTTCTTGCAATTAGATAGTGATTCATCTACCCGCGTGGTTAATGTAGATAGAGATCAATTTGGAGATCGTTTTTTTTCAGGCTTTGAGGAAAGTTCTCATTCATGCTTTGCAGACGAAGTTCTTAGTAGGAAATTAATCGAAAAAGAAATATTCAATTTGGAGAAATCTTTTCTAGAAACAAAATATTTGGTTACAGGAACAATCTTATTATCATCTCCAATATCAGCAGAGACTATTTTTTTTCTTTTTGAACAGGCTAAAAAATTTGAAGTCAAAATAGTTATTGATTTGAATTGGAGAGAGGTCTTTTGGGATCATTCAAGTTTTTCATCAGAAATTAGTAAAGCCGCGAGAGTTAATTTAATCAAGAAATTTTTAAATCATGCAAATGTTTTAAAACTTGCTAAGGAAGAAGCAACTTTGTTTTTTGAGGATGCAAATCCATTGTTAATATCTCAACAATTATTTAATAAACCAGATGTAATAATAACTGATGGGAAAAATCCCGTTTCATGGTATATCAATGGATTTCAGGGAATTACCGAAACTCCCACCTCGCAAAAAATTGTTGACACAACTGGAGCAGGCGATGCTTTTCTAGCTGGCTTAATTTCAAAATTAATTTCTTCTGGCTATCCTTCAAATGAAATAGAAATAGAAGATTGCATTAAGTTCGCAGGTGTTTGTGGATTAT
>CACGEL010000002.1 GCA_902572065.1 uncultured Prochlorococcus sp. | reverse complement strand
TCTGCTGGAGAATCTATTGAGAGTGGAGTTTTTAGATCTAAATTAGAAGTTTTGAGAAATAACGCTTCTCATAATGATTGGGAATTTGTTGATCAAATTGAACTATCTAAATTAAGTTATGAAGCAAAGTCAGGAATGGATTATATGCCGGTTTTTGGATCTTTAATTTGGATTTGCGAAAAAGATTTTTCTAAAACAAAGATTATTAATCTTGTGAAAAATATAAAAATGATATTACAGGAAAGTAAAAATAATTTATCTATTGGAATCCTAGAAAATGGAGTTTCTGTACGTTTCTTAGGGCGTTCTTCTCAAGAAGCTAGGAAATGTTTTTTTTGTATTTGGAAACAAATTAGGTCTATTTGTGGATTTTGTGAGCCAAAATATCAAGGTGTATGGCCATTGCAAGATTCTATGAATTATTAATTATGTTCATTAAGAACTTTTTTTAAAATTTAATAGATTAATTTTTTATTATGCATCTTTCACCTCAAGAAAAGGATAAATTATTAATATTTTCAGCAGCGCTTTTAGCTGAAAGAAGACTTAAAAGAGGTCTTAAGCTTAATTATCCTGAAACAATTGCTTTTTTAAGTTTTCAAGTTCTTGAAGGAGCAAGAGATGGCAAAAGTGTAAGTCAATTAATGTCTGAGGGGACTACTTGGCTTTCAAAATCTGAAGTTATGGAGGGAATTCCTGAAATGGTTGATGAAGTTCAAATAGAAGCGGTTTTTCCTGATGGGACCAAATTAGTTACTATTCACAATCCGATTAATTAGTTATGAGTAAATTAATTCCTGGCGAAATTTTTCCAGAAAAAGGTGAAATTGAATTGAATCTTGGTAAGGAAGTTAAAACTGTAACTGTTTCGAATGCTGGCGATAGGCCAGTACAAGTCGGATCTCATTATCATTTTTTTGAAGCTAATAATGCGTTAATTTTCGAAAGAGAAATTACACTTGGCATGCGTCTTGATATACCTGCTGGAACAGCTATAAGATTTGAACCAGGAGATACAACAGAAGTGAAATTAGTTCCATTCGCAGGTCTTAGAAATGCATTTGGTTTTAATTCATTAGTTAATGGATCTTTAGATAAATAAAATCATGTCCTACAAAATAAACAGAAATACATATGCTCAAACTTATGGGCCTACAACTGGAGATAGATTAAGACTTGCAGATACTGAATTGATAATTGAAGTAGAAAAGGATTTTACTACTTATGGAGATGAAGTTAAATTTGGAGGAGGTAAGGTTATTAGAGATGGAATGGGACAATCTCAAGTAACCAGAGATGATGGAGCAGCTGATACTGTAATAACTAATGCTTTGATAGTGGATTGGTGGGGAATTGTAAAAGCTGATGTGGGATTGAAAGATGGAATGATTTGTGAAATTGGTAAAGCTGGAAATCCTGATATTCAAGATAATATAAACATAATAATAGGAGCTTCAACTGAAGTTATAGCTAGTGAAGGACTTATTCTCACCGCAGGATCTATAGATACACATATCCATTTTATTTGCCCTCAACAAATAGAAACAGCATTAGCTTCTGGTATAACAACTATGTTAGGAGGAGGAACAGGCCCAGCTACTGGGACAAATGCCACTACTTGCACTCCAGGTTCTTTTCATATATCTCGGATGCTTCAATCTGCCGAAGCCTTCCCTATGAATTTAGGTTTTTTTGGTAAAGGCAATTCATCTAATGAGACAAATCTTTTTGACCAAGTTAATGCAGGAGCATGTGGTTTGAAATTACATGAAGACTGGGGCACAACTCCCTCAACGATTAATTCATGTCTTAATGTTGCAGATACTTTAGATGTTCAAGTGTGTATTCATACAGATACTTTGAATGAAGCAGGATTTGTGGAGGATACTATAAATGCTATTGCTGGTAGAACTATACATACTTTTCATACTGAAGGAGCAGGAGGTGGCCATGCTCCAGATATCATAAAAATTTGTGGAGAAAATAATGTTTTACCAAGCAGTACAAATCCAACCAGACCTTACACCAAAAATACTTTAGAAGAACATCTTGATATGTTGATGGTCTGCCATCATTTAGATTCTAAAATTCCAGAAGATATTGCATTTGCAGAATCAAGAATAAGGAGGGAAACAATAGCTGCGGAAGATATTTTGCATGATATTGGTGCTTTTTCTATTATTGCAAGTGATTCACAAGCTATGGGAAGAGTTGGAGAAGTAATTACAAGAACCTTTCAAACGGCACATAAAATGAAAGTTCAAAGAGGTCCTTTGCCTGAAGACTCAGATAAAAACGATAATCATAGAGTTAAAAGATATATATCTAAAGTAACTATTAATCCCGCTATTACTCATGGAATTAATAAATTTGTTGGTTCTATTCAAAAAGGTAAAATAGCGGATTTAGTTTTATGGAAACCATCTTTTTTCGGCGTTAAGCCAGAATTAGTTGTCAAAGGAGGTTCTATCGTATGGTCACAGATGGGAGATGCCAATGCTTCAATTCCTACTCCAGGTCCTGTTCATGGTAGACCTATGTTTGCTAATTATGGGAAATCACTTTTAAATAGTTCTTTCACGTTTTTGAGCAAAAATGCAATCGAGCTTGATATTCCTAAAAAACTATCTTTACAAAAAAAATGTTTAGCTGTTGAGAACACAAGATCCATTAATAAATTAGATCTAAAATTGAATAATAATTTACCTAATATTTCGGTTGATCCGCAAACTTATGAAGTCTTCGCTGATGGGGAACTCCTTACATGTGAGCCTCTTGAAGAAGTCCCAATGGCTCAAAGATTTTTTTTACTTTAGTAGTTATTAATTAATTCTTTTTTGGTTAAATTTATTTCTCTAGATCCAGCATTAGCTAAATCCTCTTGAAGTTTATTTTCACAGGAAAGGACTCTTGACCAACTAGGAAGTTGTTGAGTTGTTGGATTTGCTAAATAACCTTGAGTAGCGGGTCTTAATAATTTAGCGAATTTTTGAACAGACAATTCCTCTTCATGCCTATCATAAGGAAGCTTATTAACTGCTGAATCTAATCCAAACTGTTTAACTCTATCTTCTCCTACTCTTTTATAAAGTACTTCGAGTGTTGACAATTGGGTGCTTGTTAGGGTTTCTGCTTGATGTTCCATAAGTCCTCTCAAAACACTAGATAGAATTTCAGTGCACATTTTCTGTAGACCTTCCTTAGAGGAAGCTCCTATGTTTTTATGTTTATGATCAAATAATCCGAGATCTACTTGTGCGATCTTTGAAGTTCTAACATTTCTATAAACCTCTGAAAGCAGTCCTATCTCTAATCCCCAATCACATGGAATTCTTAAATTCATTGCAAGGTCTTTTGTAAATGCAAATTCACCAGCGAGAGGATATCTAAATGATTGTAAATACTGTAAGAAAGGTCCATTCCCAACTAACTGTTCTAAGCTTGCCAAAAGAGGACCTACAAATAATCTAGTTGCTCTTCCTTGCAATTGATTAGTTTCTAATGATAATCGACTATAGAATGCTTTTACATAGGAAATTCCATATGATTCATCTAACAAAGGAAGAATCATTCGAGATGGATATAAGGGACTAAATGTTCTTATGTCAGCATCAAATAAAGCGACAACATCAGATTTTCGAGTTGAAACACCTATACCCTGCCATACTGCCCATCCTTTCCCAGGAGTACCAAGTAATTCTAGCCCATTTGTTTCTTGATTTTTTAATAGTTCAATTACAGATGGAGAATTTGTCCATTGAATGTGAACTGGGAAAGGCATTGATTTAAAAAATGATTTCGCTGCATTTACTTGATCAATTGTTTTTGCAGATAGAGCAATAACTAATTCATTTAATTCTGTGAGGTTTTTTAAAACTTCTTTTATATCTCTTAGCGCAGGACGTTCAAACTCTTCATAAAGACAAGGAATTAATATTGCTGTGGATTTTTTCTTAAGACTTCTATTTAATTCTTTAAGAAGATCTTGCGTGACACCATATTCATGTATTGTTGTGATTAAACCCTGTTGAAAGTCCATTTTCTATTTGATGTGCAGAATAGTGTTAATACTTCGATGATTTTTTCAAAGTGATGCAAATTGATTCAGAGAATAAATTAGATAGATTAAAGCTTAAAAAATTGCTAGAAACAATTTATAAGGATCATACTACCCAAGAGATTAACTGTATTTATAATCAATTATTGCAGATTTTAGATAATTTCTCAGAGAAGTCTGGTTATGAAGAAAAAAGTGACGATAGAAAATGGGATGAATCTTATTCAGTTTTAATAACTTATGCTGATGGTGTTTATAACGAAGGAGAAGCCACACTCGTAACACTTCGAGATTTATTAAGTAAACATTTTGGTAGTCTTTCGAAAGTAATTCATATTCTTCCATTTCTCAAATCAACTAGCGATGGTGGCTTTGCTGTGTCTAGTCATGAATCATTAGAAGATAAGTTTGGTAGTTGGGAGGATCTTAATAGTATTTCTAAAAAACATTTTTTAATGGCTGATTTGGTTCTAAATCATGTTTCATCTTCTCATCCTTGGGTGCAGCAATTTATAAAATGTCAAGAACCAGGATTGTCTAATGTTTTCTCACCTTGTCATGATCTTGACTGGAAAAATGTTATTAGACCAAGAAGTTCTTCTCTTTTCTCTCAAATCAATACAGATAATGGTCCAAAACAAGTTTGGACAACTTTTGGACCAGATCAAATTGATTTGAATTGGCTAAATCCGAAAATGACAATAGAGTTTCTCAACTTAATTATTACTTACTTATCAAATGGTATTAAATGGTTAAGATTGGATGCTGTTGGTTTTATTTGGAAGGAACCTGGCACAACTTGTTTGCATTTGCCTAAAGCTCATTCAATTGTAAAAATTCTAAGAATATTGCTAAATGATCTGTTAAACAATGGTGTATTAATTACTGAAACTAATGTTCCACAAAAGGAAAATCTTTCTTATTTAATACCTGAAGATGAAGCACATATGGCTTATAATTTTCCTTTGCCACCTCTTCTTTTGGAAGCAATTATTACTTCTAGGGCAGATATTTTAAATTCATGGATTTGTGATTGGCCTGATTTACCTGAGACTACCACTATGTTTAATTTTACAGCTTCTCATGATGGTGTTGGGTTAAGGGCTTTAGAAGGATTAATGAATGAAAAGAGAGTTAATAATTTATTGATAAATTGTGAAAAAAGAGGAGGGCTAGTAAGTCATAGGAGACTATCGAATGGAGAAGATAAACCATATGAATTGAATATTAGTTGGTGGAGCGCCATGGAAGACGCTGGCAGAGATTCAAATCGTTTTCAATATGAAAGGTTTTTATTAACACAATTGCTTGTTATGTCTTTAAAAGGTGTTCCTGCATTTTATCTCCCAGCTTTATTAGCCTCAGAAAATGATATAAAAAGTTTTTCGATGACTGGCCAAAGAAGAGATCTTAATAGAGAGAAATTTAAGTCAGAGAAACTTTCAGCATTATTTAGAAACCCTGAATCTAATGCTAATAAGAATCTGCGATATCTCAAAAATGCAATGGACGTGAGAGCAAGTTTACCTCAATTTCATCCTCAGTCTGAAATGGAATGCTTGTCTAAAAATAGAGGTGATATTGTTGTAATAAAAAGGGGTATTGGTTCAAAAGCTGTTTTTACAATTCACAACATGACAGAAAATAAAATTAACTATAGATTCAGTGATTTTGTTTTAACTAAATTAATAAATAATGATCTTAATATGCAGGATTATTTAACATCAAATAAATATAATTGTAATAATATTGAACTTAATCCTTTTCAAGTAATATGGCTTGGTTTTTTAATAGATGATTGAAAATTCTTCTATCTGGGTAGTAACTGACGTTGATGGTACTCTGATGGATCATTCTTATGATTTAACTCCGGCAAAAAAAACTATAAAATTGCTTCAGGAATTATCTATACCAGTAATATTATGCACCAGTAAAACGGCAGCAGAAGTTAAGGTTATTAGAAAAGAACTTAATTTAACAGATCCTTATATTGTTGAAAATGGCGGAGCCATATACGGCGAATCATTAACTAAAGTAAATGGTGAGATTATTCTTGGAGAAAAATACGAAATACTAGAAAATATTTTAAGTAGTATTTCTAATGAAATTAATTTTGATTTACAACCACTTAATAATATTTCTGACAAAGAGGCAACTGAACTGACTGGGTTAGAAGGGCATTCTTTACAATTAATGAGGGATAGGCATTGGAGTATGCCATTCTTAAATCCACCTGAAACTAAGGAACAAGATATTAAGGCTTGTTGTAAAAGATTTAATGTAGAAATTTTTAGGGGCAATAGGATGAGCCACATGTTGTCCATTAATTCAAACAAGGGAAAAGCAATAAAAACCCTCAAAATATATTCAAATAATCCAAATATTAAAATTATTGGTCTTGGTGATTCCCCTAATGATTTACCTCTATTATTAAATTCAGATTACAAAATTGTTATACCTAGTCCAAGTGGACCAAACTTTAAATTATTAGAAAAGTTAACTGATTATAAATTTACATTAGCCACTGAACCTAATGGTTATGGTTGGAACAATGAAATAAATAAGTTAATAAATAAATTAGTATTCAATAAATAATGAAAGATTTAAAAATTGAATTTCCTTTAGATAAATTTGAAAATTTAATTACTCAAATGGGATGGAAAACTTTAGATGAATGGTTTGATTTTTGGGATACTAAAAAAGAAATACTTTCAATTGATAACTATTGGGACGATAGTGTAAATGAAGATTGGATTTGGGGTCTTGCTTTACCACTTCTATCTCAAGCATATAACTTTAATAAGAATTTTTCTGAAAGAAAACTAATTGGTATTTCAGCACTCCCTGGAACCGGTAAAACAACTTTAGGTAAATGGTTGGAAAGTATATCTATAAAATTAAATTTCAAGATATGTGTAATTTCAATTGATGATTTTTATCTACCTTCTAATGAAATGGAATTAGCGATTAAAAATAATCCCTGGAATGTTTCAAGAGGTTTTCCTGGAACCCACTCGATAGACTTAATGAAAGAAAAACTACTTAAATGGAAAGTTGATGGAAAGCTAAACGTCCCTGTCTTCGATAAATCTTTAAGGAATGGTTTAGGTGATAGATCTCACTGGAGGATGGAAGAGCCTGATTTGTTAATTATTGAGGGATGGTTTTTAGGAGTAAAACCATTATCTATTGATGAAAACAATCATGAAATGTTTTCACCCTTATTAAGTTCTTCTGAATGTTCTTATAGAAAGAATATTCAAAGAAATTTAAACCTCTATTTAGATATTTGGAATTTAATTGATCAAACTTGGCAATTAAAACCTTTGAAGTTTGAATATATGAATGAATGGAAATCTAATCAAGAAAAAAATATGCTTCTTAAACGAGGAAGTTCACTAAAAGATAATAAATTAAGTGATTTTCTTCGTATGTTAAATGTTTCTATCCCCCATAAAAGTTTTGATCTTATAAGTTCTGATGTTTTATTGTTGATTAATCAACAGAGACAATTAATTAATGTTGGATTAAGTTAATATTCTTCTAAACAATTTTTAATTTAGTGGCTTTTTATACATTTTAAATTAATTTGTTTGGTGTTTAATTTAAATTGATTTATATTTATTTTTGGATGATTGAGTTTTCTTATAAAAATGAAGGCTCCAGAATGGTGGTTTTGAGGTGTATTGGTCCTTCAAATTTTTTTCTAGAAAGAGTTTTATTTCCAACTGATATTCTTACTTTTATCGCCCCTGATGATTCTAGAGTTGAGATTTGGGGTAATGAATTATATGGCCCTAAACTAGAAGAAAGAATAAGGATTACATCTGAAAATGAAGATGCAACTCTTGTTGCGTAATTTCTTTTAATTGTCTTCGAGTCAGAATTTTTTAAGAACTGCTTTATTTTTATTGATATTATTAAAATAAATTACGTCTATCATAATGACTCAATTTGCTTCTTTTGCCATAGGAAGATTACTTCCATCGGCTAGTATATCGGAAGTTTTAGTATTTATTGGTATTGGAGAGTTTTTTTTATCTTGGTATAAAAGGTCAAATAGATTATTAATAAAAACCAAAAAATATTAAATATAATTATTTAAATGGATCTTACTGCAGTACTCTTCGTTGTTAGTTTACCTTTCGTATTACTAACAGTTTATTTTGGGACAAAAAATGATTTTTACGAAAGTGAAAATTATAAAGGTGATGGATGTGCACACGATGTTAAAAGATAACTTTATTTAGAAATTCCGCTATAGATACAAGTCCATTTATTATCAAATTGCCATACAGGTGAATAAATTTCTTTTGAGATTTTATGTCCTGCTTTTGTACAAGACTCGATATCTTTCATCGGAATAGTATGCAATGATGGGCTTGTTATGCCACTGACCTCAGGTCTTCCACCTGGCCCTTGTCTATACGTTCCAATTACTAACCAATAATTGGCTTTTACAGCATCAGAAAATATTAAGAGACTTAGGAAAATAAATATTTTAAAAACAAAATTCTGCATAATATTAATACCTTAGCTTTTCATCTGGGAATGTAAATTATATTTTTTAAATTGATATTATTGGATGATTTTTTAAAAAATAATTAACACTTTTATGTTAATGTTTTTGAATATTATTATAAGAATGAATTTTTTTATATCATACCAACTTGGTGAAGTTGAAGTTTCAAATCTTACTATAATTGTTTGTGCAATTTTTTCTTCATTTACTTTCATCGCTGTTGGGATAAGCTCTTATAAGCTGTACAAATCTTTAGTAAATGAAGATGATTCTGTTAGTTAATCGGAACGGCGGGATTTGAACCCACGACCCCCACTACCCCAAAGTGGTGCGCTACCAAACTGCGCTACGCCCCGTATTAACACTATAAATATAAATGACTTTCAGTTGTCAATCTTTATTGGTTTATTATTAGATTTCAATACACATTTATCAAGCTCCCAATTAAAATTATCCCAGATTTCATTAGGAAGCTTGAAATTACTACCATTAAAATCTCCTAACTTAACTCTTGTAGGTGATGCTGAACAATATTGCCTACTGCCATCAATAGCTAAATATTGTTGGTGATATTCTTCAGCGTAATAATAAGTGTCAATAAATTTTATCTCCGTTTCAATTAATCCAAAATTATTAGCATTAAGTTCTTTTTGATAAGCTTCTTTACTTAAGTTAATTATGTCTCTATTGCTTTTATTTGTATAAAAAATTGTTGATCTATATTGAGTCCCAATATCATTACCCTGTTTATTCTTTTGTGTTGGATCATGACATTCCCAGAACATTTTTAATAAATCACTAATATCTATTTTATTTACATTCCAAACCACCTTAACCACCTCTGCATGACCAGTATTACCTGAACATACTTCATAGTATGTTGGGTTTTCCTTCTCTCCACCAGCATAACCTACGGAAGTTGTAACAACTCCTGGAAGTTTCCAAAAACATTTTTCTGCACCCCAAAAACATCCGCATCCAAATACTATCGAATCCTCTTGAGATTTTGGTTCTTCTTTTATGTCTGTATTTAATATTCTATGAACGAAATTTGTTTCATTAGTTGAAATGGTTTTTTTGTTATTCATGATTTTTTTAAGAAATTCAAACATTTTTTTGATATGTATATTGCTAAAAATTTTTTTAATTTATTATTTTACTAGTAGCTATTTCTCTTTCCCATAGTTTTTTATATAAACCTTTTTTTGTTATCAAATCTTTATGTATTCCTTCCTGCACAATTTCACCTTTGTCCATTACTAATACCCTATCACAGGTTGCCGCTACAGATAATTGATGGCTAATCATTAATATTGTTTTACTTTTATTTTCTCTCATCTCATCGATAATTATTGCAGCAGTTTTATTGTCTACACTAGCCAAGGCATCATCTAAAACCACAACAGAAGCATCAACTAAAAGTGCTCTACCTAAAGCTGTTCTTTGGCGTTGACCGCCGCTAAGAGTGATACCTCTTTCACCTACGATTGTTTTAAATCCTTCGGGAAAACTATTAATGTCATCTATTAAGCCAGCTTTTAATGCACTTGTCTTTACTGTTCTTCTAGAGGCTTTTGGCTCTCCAAATTTTAGATTGTCTGAAATTGTAGATGTAAATAAAAATGCTTCTTGGGGTACTATTGCAATGTTTTTTCTTAAATCGCTTAGTTTAATATTCTTTATGTCAATATTATCTAAAAATAATTGTCCATCTGGTATCTCTATAGTTCTTCCCAATGATTTTGCTAAGGTGGTTTTCCCACACCCTACTGGGCCAACTATAGCTACAAGTTCCCCTGGGTTAATTTCAAAATTTAATCCATTTAATGAGTTAAAATTTGAACCCTCGTATCTTATTTTTAAACCTTTTGCTTCAATAAATCCATTTATTTTTTTGTTTAGAAATTTAGCTTTAGGTTTATCCACAATTTTCGGACTATTTTGAAATATCTCTTCAACTCTATCTAAACTTACTTGCCCTAATTGAAAAGTATTTAATGTAAATCCTAATAAAGCAGTTGGGAAAACAAGTCTTTCAACGAATAATATCAAGGCTACTAGTCCTCCAATTGTGATAAATCCATTTTCAAGTTGATAAGTACCTAAACCTAAAAGTATTAATAGTGAAATTGAAGATATACCTTGTAATAGTGGGAATAAGGTACTCGCAGTTCTTGCAAGCTTTATTGCTGCATTTCGATATACTTTATTGAAGTTGTTAAATTCCTTCTTTTCAGAATCTTCTTGAGCATAAATCTTAATAGCACTTATACCTGATAAATCTTCTTGAATTAAATCGCTTAGTTTAGAAAGTGATTCTTGTTGAATTTTTCTTTGACTTACCATTCGTCCTCCAAATAAGCTAACTATTAGTAAAATGAATGGAAATATCATTAATGCTGCAACTGTCAAAGTTTTATTAATCGATAACATTGAAGGAATTGTTAGAGAATAAGCAAGAACGATATTGCATAAACTTAGGACTGTAAAACCCAAAAGTCTTCTGATATTTTCCACATCACTAGTTGCTCTACTAATAATATCTCCACTACCTTTTTTTTGAATCCAATCTGGGTCTTGAATAAGTAAATGATCAAATAATTTTTGCCGAAGATTTACTTCAACTTTCCTTCCAATACCAAATACAATCTGCCTTGAAAATAACCTTATCAGACCCATACATGTAGCTAAAAACATAAGCCACAATGATTTAGATATAACAAATTTGGAGGAGAATCCATCTTTTAATTGATCAACTATGTTTTTGACTTCTAATGGAATTAAAACACTTAAAATATTTACAGCTAAGAGAGCACAAGCTCCATATAAGAATTCTTTTTTATATGGTTTGAGGTACTTTATAATGACTTTTAATTTTAGATTCTTCATTTAATATTGCCCATAAGATTAAGATAATGTTTCATTTTAGAATATGTGAGCTAGTTTTATAAATGATTTGGTTTTTTTTTATGAGCAATGAACAAACTCATCCACTACATGCAACTGATAAAAAGATAATAGATTCTTTAATAAATAAAGATAAACCTGAAGATTTAGATTTAATTAATTTAGCTAGATTAATTAATCGTTATGATAATTTTCCTGGTGAAATTGAAATTAAGGAGGATATTAAGAAAACACTTAAATTTTGGAATATTACAAAGGATATTCTTTTTTCTAAGACTAAGAAATTATGGTCAAATAATTTTAGGCCTTCCAACCCCACAAAAGATTTAGTCGGTTCAGGTTTTGATACTTCTAACTGAACTATTAATTACTTTTTAATTATTAAAAATGTCTAATAAAACAAATTCCGAAATTCTAGATCAATTACTTTTTGGACATAACCTTGATAATGAAACTTCAAGTCTTTTGATGAAAAGATGGCTAAATAATGAAATATTAGATGTTCAAACGGGCGCTTTCTTAGGGGCATTGAGAGCTAAAGGCGTTACTGGTACAGAATTATCATCAATGGCAGAAGTCCTTCTAAACTCTTGTAAACTCCCTATCGAACGACCAGATTTGTATATGATTGATACTTGTGGGACTGGCGGTGATGGTGCAGATACATTTAATATCTCAACTGCTGTTGCCTTTGTTGCCTCTTCCTGTGGTGTAAATATTGCAAAACACGGAAATAAAAGTGCTAGTGGAAAAGTTGGCTCTGCAGATGTTTTGTTAAATCTTGGTATTAATCTGAATTCTTCTTTAGAAAAGGTTATTTCTGCAATAGAAGATATTGGGATAACTTTTTTATTTGCTCCTCTTTGGCATAAGTCTTTGATTAATTTAGCACCTTTGAGAAAGGCTCTAGGTATCAGAACTGTCTTTAATCAATTAGGACCATTGGTAAATCCTTTAAGACCTAACGCTCAAGTCTTAGGTGTCGCTTCTGAAGAACTTCTTCTTCCTATGGCTTCTGCTTTAAATAATATGGGAATGAATAGAGCAATAGTTGTTTATGGCTATGGAGGTCTTGATGAGGCCTCATTAGAAGGAGATAATAAAATTATATTTGTAGATAAAGGGCAATTAAAACATTCAAAACTAAATGTTTCTGATTTCAATTATAAGAATACTTCTAATAATAACCTCAAAGTATCAAATAATGAATCCTATGAAGAAATATTGGAATCTGTTTTGAAGGGTTCTGGTCAAAAAGCACATATGGATGTTGTAGCTTTAAATGTTTCATTAGTTCTGTGGGCAGCTGGTATTGAAGACAATATTGAAAAAGGATTTCAAAAAGCTTTGTTTTCTATTAGTAAAGCAAAACCTTGGGACAAGTTTTTACGTTTGAAAGCTTATCTTGAATCATAAGAAATTTTTTTCATTTGATGAATCATCCTTTTAAGAAAAATGCAAAACTTGTTTTAAGTAACGGTATTACTTTTTCTGGTTATTCATTTGGGGCTGTGGGTACAACCCTTGGTGAAATTGTTTTCAATACGGGAATGACTGGCTATCAGGAAGTAATAACCGATCCTAGTTATTTTGGGCAGATTCTAACATTTACTTACCCAGAGATCGGTAATACAGGAATTAATCTCGAAGATTCTGAATCGGATACTTTTGTAAAAGGTTTGATTGTTCGTAATTACTCAAATAACAATAGTAATTGGCGATCCACAACTAATTTTAACCAGTGGTTAATTGATAATAATATTGTTGGACTTTATGGAATTGATACAAGAGCGCTTGTTAAAATTCTTAGATCTAATGGTTCTATGAATGGACTTATCACTTCAGAAAAGAAAGATATGGAAAGCTGTCTTAAGCTTATTTATGATGCTCCAGACATGAAAGGTTTAAATTTATCAAAAGAAGTTTCAACAAATAATAATTATTTATGGAAAGAGACTACTATGACTGATTTTGATAGAAGAGAAAGATTCACTAATGTTGAAAATAAATTAAAAATTGTGGCAATTGATTTTGGTATCAAAAAATCAATTCTCAATAGATTAGTATCACATGGATGTGAAGTATTGGTTTTGCCTTCAAATTCTACTTTTGACGATGTTTTAGCTCATAATCCAGCGGGAATATTTTTCTCAAATGGTCCTGGTGATCCATCTTCTGTCCTGGAGGGTATTAATTTAGCTAAATCACTTATAAATTATGGAAAAATTCCTATGTTTGGAATTTGTCTTGGGCATCAAATTTTTGGGTTGGCATTAGGAGGTAAAACCTATAAATTACCCTTTGGCCATCGTGGTTTAAATCATCCTTGTGGTATGAATAATAATGTTGAAATAACAAGTCAAAATCATGGCTTTGCCATAGATCCAAATTCTTTATCAAATGAAAATGTTGAAATAACTCACTTTAATCTTAATGATAGAACAGTCGCCGGATTGAAGCTTACAAATAAGCCTATATTTAGTGTTCAGTATCACCCAGAGGCTGGTCCTGGGCCTCACGATTCAGACTATTTATTTGAAAAATTTGTTTCTCTAATGTTAGAAAGATGTTGACATATTGATTCTTTTTGATTTGATTATTACATTTGATAAATTATTATTTTTTGGAGGGACTAAATCATAGAAGATTTCCAAAAGCTAACCGTTTCCTTACGAGGGAATATTGAATTAAAGAAAAATATTATTGTCTTTACTTTTAAAGGGCAATTAGATGCATTTTCTGAAAAGCAATTTAAAACTTTTATTACTAATACTCTTAAAAAGGATCCTCAGTCAATTGTCATTGACTTAAGCAAAATTGATTTTCTTGATTCATCAGGTTTAGGGGCTCTTGTTCAAATTTCTAAGGAATCTAAAAAACTTAAAGTTGGTTTTTCTGTCGTTGGAAATTCTAGAGTTGCTCAGACTATAAAACTTGTTCGATTAGGTGACTTCCTAAATTTGAAAGCTACTCTTGAGGATTCATTAATCTATTTGAAGACTTGAATTATTGGATACAAAATCTTGTGCCGCATGGTTCTCCTGAGGATATAGGCGTTATTCAACTTGCTTGGCTTGGAGACTCTGTATGGGAGTTACACCAAAGATTACGCTATGTCCATATGCCTCTAAAATCTAAAGAACTCCACCTCTCAGTAGTTAATGAAGTTAAGGCTCAAGCTCAGTCAAAATCATTACAAGATATTGAACATTTGTTAAATTCATTTGAAATTAATTTAATAAGACGAGCTAGAAATAAAACAAAGAGATTCCCAAAGTCTTCAGATCCTGTTGTGTATTCTAGAGCAACTGGTTTTGAAACTTTACTTGGTTGGTTATTTTTAAAAGACCCCAAAAGATTGTCTAAAATTTTTGAGTACCTAGAGTGTAAATAAGCTTTGAAATCTATGAAGAATTTTTCTAAAAATAATTATTCAA
The DNA here is from genome assembly GCA_902572065.1 of uncultured Prochlorococcus sp. The sequence continues at coordinate 31,692 of CACGEL010000002.1, read as the reverse complement.
AAAAAAATAGTGAGAATGATTCTAGAAGATCAGAATCAAATGATAATTTTAAATCTAATAATTTTCAAGTAGATAGATTTAACAAAAGTAAAAACAATACTTACAAAAAAAATGATTTAAAAAATAGAAATGAATATAAAGTTAACGAATATAGTAATTTAAGATCAAAAGAAAAATCTAGAAAAAATTTTAATCAACCACAAAGAAGATTTTCTTCAAATAATTCTAAATCAGAAAAATATGCTGAAAATATTCGAATAAATACTAATGCAAGAAATTTTGATGATTGGATATGGGGTAAGCATTCTGTTTTTTCTGCTTTAAATAGTAAAAGACCGATTAACAGAATTTGGTGTACTTCAGATATATTTTCTTCTGAAAAATTTTTTTTATTATTAAAGGATCTCAAGTCTAAAGGTGTTTTAGTTGAAGAAGTCTCCTGGTCTAGACTATCTCAATTAACATCTGGAGCCGTTCATCAAGGAGTTGCCTTACAGACAGCTTCTTCTCAAACTTTATCTTTAGATAAATTAATTGATATATCTAAAAGTAAGTGCATGAACCCTATTATAGTTTTACTGGATGGTATAACTGACCCTCATAATTTAGGAGCAATTATAAGATCTGCAGAAGCTTTTGACTGTAAAGGTATTATCATTCCTCAAAGAAGATCTGCAGGACTAACTGGAACTGTTGCAAAAGTTGCTGCTGGAGCATTGGAGCATATACCTGTAAGCAGAGTCGTAAATCTAAATAGAGCCATAGATGAATTAAAGAATAATGGTTTTCTAATTCTTGGATTGTCAGGCGATGGGCAAGATACCATCTCTGAATTTGATCAAAAAGCACCACTTGTAGTAGTCGTTGGAGCTGAGAATAAAGGTATCTCTTTACTAACCCAAAAAAAATGTGATTATTTGCTTAAAATTCCTCTTAAAGGTAAAACTTCTAGCCTAAATGCCTCTGTAGCAGCAGCTATTTCATTATTTTATTTATCAAAAAATTAGTTATTTAAAAAGAAATATTAGAATCTCCCCACTTATTTGTATCATTATTTCAATATATTTATTTATATAATAATTATTTATTGAATAATTACTCAAAAATTGTATACAATTTAACAAGAATCACGGGTCTATAATAATGGGCCAAAAAAATTGATTAGAAATTTTGGTAACAAACTTGGTTTAGCTTGGTGGGCTAAAGTTGACACGGGTACTCCCTCTGCAACTTATTGGTATGGTCCATTTCTAACAAAGCGCAGTTTAAATGAAAATTTAGAAAAATTCCTTAATGATCTTACTGACGAAGGTTCAGAAGATATTAAACATACTATTATGAGATGTAAGAAAGAAGAACCACTAACTGTTTGATAATTAAATAAATCTAAAAACGCTATCTTGATATGAACTTTAATTCTTTTCGAAAGGAAATTAAAAGTGGAAATGCTTCAGTTACGGAATTAGTTAATGATTTTTTTTTGAAAATTGATTCATTAAATCCAAAAATAAATGCTTATACCTGCTTAACAAAACATATAGCCAATTCTCAATCTGAACAAATAGATAAATTAATTTGTAGTAATCAAAAACTTCCACCCCTTGCAGGACTACCCATTGCTATAAAAGATAATATTTGTACCAAGGGAGTTGTAACTTCTTGTTCAAGTAAAATGCTTCAAGATTTTGTTTCTCCATACGAGTCTTCTGCCTCAGGTAAGTTATGGTCTTCAGGTGGCATTTGCCTAGGGAAAACTAATTTAGATGAATTCGCAATGGGAAGCTCTACTGAGACTTCTGTATTTGGCTCAACCTCAAATCCTTGGGATATAAGTAGAGTTCCTGGAGGAAGTTCTGGTGGTAGCGCTGCTTCAGTAGCTGCTGGTCTGTGCTTGGCCGCTATTGGTTCGGATACTGGGGGCTCGATAAGACAGCCAGCTTCTTTTTGTGGAGTAGTAGGTTTAAAACCCACCTATGGAAGAGTTAGTAGATGGGGACTAATTGCATTTGCAAGTTCTTTGGATCAAATAGGTCCAATTACTAATACTGTTTCTGATGCTGCTGAAATTCTTTATTCCATTTCAGGAAAGGATCCTCTTGATTCGACATGTCTAGATGAACCTGTGCCTAATTTTTTATCTGATTTAGATAAATCTATCAAAGGTATAAAGATTGGAATTATTGAAGAATGCTTTAATCATCCAGGACTTGATCCTGAAGTTAAAGAATCTGTATTAGCTGGTGTTGAGAGATTCAGATCTTTGGGCGCTGAAATTTATGATTTAAAATGCCCAAGATTTAATGATGGTATCGCAACTTATTATGTAATCGCACCCTGTGAGGCTTCAGCAAATTTAGCAAGATATGATGGTGTTAAATATGGATATAGATCAGATGGAGAAACTAATCTATTAGAAATGACATCAAAAAGTAGAGCCGAGGGTTTTGGAGATGAAGTACAAAGAAGGATTTTGATTGGTACTTATGCTTTATCTGCAGGATATAGCGATGCATATTACAAGAAAGCTCAGAGAGTAAGAACTTTAATAAGAAAGGATTTTGATAGTGCTTTTGATAAAGTTGATGTTTTACTAACACCCACATGCCCTACTACAGCATTCTTAAAAGGTGATTTTGTAAATGATCCCTTGTCTATGTATTTATCAGATCTTTTAACTGTTCCAGTAAATCTGGCTGGACTTCCTGCCATTAGTATTCCATGTGGATTTGATAAAAAGGGTTTACCTATTGGGCTTCAATTAATAGGAAATGTTTTGGAAGAACATCGAATATTAAACGTTGCAAATATATTTGAAAAGGATGCTGATGTCATTAAAAACAAACCTAAAATTGAAATTTGAATTAATAATTAATTTGTATGAGTTAAATGTAGAATTTTTAAAAATATTCTCTATCTTGTAAATATAAATTTGTTTAAATATGGGATTTGTTCCTCTTCATAATCATAGCGATTACAGTCTTCTTGATGGTGCAAGTCAGGTTTCAAAGATAGTTGATAGAGCTTGTGAACTTGGAATGGAATCAATTGCATTAACCGATCATGGCGTAATGTATGGAGTTCTTGATTTAGTAAAAAAATGCAAAGATAAAGGTATAAAACCAATTATCGGAAATGAAATGTATATCATTAATGGTTCTATTGATGACCCTCAGCCAAAGAAGGAAAAAAGATACCATTTAGTAGTTTTAGCAAAAAATCATACAGGTTATAAGAATCTTGTAAAACTAACTACAATTAGCCATCTTAATGGGATGAGAGGTCGTGGGATTTTTTCTAGGCCATGTATTGACAAATCTCTTTTAGAGAAATATAAAGATGGTCTAATTATTTCAACAGCATGTTTAGGTGGCGAAATTCCTCAAGCCATTTTAAAAGGAAGGATTGACGTTGCTGAAAATATTGCTGTTTGGTACAAGAAATTATTAGGGGATGATTTTTATCTTGAAATACAAGATCATGGCTCTATAGAAGATAGGATTGTAAATGTTGAATTAATTAGAATCGGCAAAAAACACCAAATTAAAGTTATTGCTACTAATGATGCTCATTACATCTCAAACATGGATGTTGAAGCACATGATGCATTACTCTGTGTCCTTACTGGTAAATTAATTAGTGATGAAAAGAGATTAAGATATACCGGCACAGAATATATTAAAAGTGAAAAAGAAATGCTTAGACTTTTTAATGATCATATTGACAATGAATCTATTGAAGAAGCCATAAATAATACTGTTGAGGTTTCACAAAAGATTGAAGAATTTGATTTGTTTGGAACCTATAGAATGCCTAAATTCCCATTAAAAGTGGATGATGAAGATTCTTTATCCTTTTTGACAAAAATATCTAAGAAGGGTCTTTTAAAAAGACTTAACAAAACTAATCTTGATGAAGTTCAAGACATCTACATAAACAGATTATCTTCAGAATTAAAAATAATTAATGATATGGGCTTCCCAGATTATTTTTTAGTCGTTTGGGATTATATAAAATTTGCTAGAGATAATTTAATACCAGTTGGTCCTGGCCGAGGATCGGCCGCAGGTTCACTGGTAGCATATGCTCTTGAAATTACAAATATTGACCCTGTTAAATATGGATTGTTATTTGAGAGATTCTTAAACCCAGCCAGAAAGTCTATGCCTGATATTGATACAGATTTTTGTATTGACAGAAGAAATGAAGTTATTGATTATGTAACTAATAGATATGGCGAAGATAAAGTTGCGCAAATAATTACTTTTAACAAAATGACATCTAAAGCTGTACTAAAGGATGTTGCAAGAGTTCTTGATATTTCTTATGGCGAATCAGACAAGTTGGCCAAGTTAATACCAGTTGTAAGAGGAAAACCATATAAGCTTAACGAAATGATTGATAAAAAATCCCCTAGTCCTGAATTTAGGGATAAATATTTAAAAGATAGTATGGTAAAAAGATGGGTTGATTTAGCATTAAGAATTGAAGGGACTAATAAAACCTATGGTGTACACGCAGCAGGCGTTGTCATAGCATCAGAGCCTTTAGATATGCTTGTACCTCTTCAGAGGAATAATGAAGGACAAATAATTACTCAATATTCAATGGATGATATTGAATCACTAGGCTTGTTAAAAATGGACTTCTTGGGTCTTAAAAATCTCACAATGATTGATAAGACAATTTCTTTAATAGAATCCTCCACTGGACAAAAAATCAATATTGATGAATTACCACCAAATGATAATAAAACTTTTGATCTCATTGGAAGAGGAGATTTAGAAGGCATTTTTCAACTGGAATCTTCCGGGATGAAACAAGTTGTTAAAGACTTTAAACCAAATTCTCTCGAAGATATTTCTTCTATTTTAGCTCTCTACAGACCTGGTCCTCTTGATGCCGGACTCATACCGAAGTTTATCAATAGAAAAAATGGTGATGAAAAAATTGATTTCCCGCATCCTTTCATTGAATCCATTCTTACTGAAACCCATGGAATTATGGTTTATCAAGAGCAAATCATGAAAATTGCTCAAGATTTGGCTGGATATTCTCTTGGGGATGCTGATTTATTACGTAGAGCAATGGGTAAAAAGAAAGTATCTGAGATGGTTAAACATCGTAATCTTTTCATCGAGGGATCCTTTAAGAAAGGTGTAGATAAAAAAATTGCTAATGATCTTTTTGATCAAATGGTTTTATTTGCTGAATATTGTTTTAATAAAAGTCATTCGACAGCTTATGGAGCCGTTACATACCAAACAGCTTTTTTAAAAGCACATTTTCCAGTAGCTTATATGGCTTCTCTTCTCAGTGTTAATTCAGGTTCCATCGACAAAATGCAAAGATATATTTCTAACTGTTATTCTATGGGAATCGAGGTCATATCTCCTAGTATTAATTTATCTGGAATAGACTTTACAGTTAAAAAGGATCAAATTTTATTTGGATTATCTGCAATTAAAAATCTAGGAGATTCTGCAATAAAAAATATTATAGATAATCGTAATAAACTGGGAAACTATAAATCATTTTCAGACTTATGTGATCGTTTACCATCCAATATTTTAAATAAAAGAAATCTAGAATCTTTAATTCATTGTGGAGCCCTTGATGAATTTTCTGAGAATAATAATAGAGCTCAACTATTCTCCGATCTTGAATCTGTAATGGAATGGGCCTCCTCTCGTAATCGTGATCGCTTATCTGGTCAAGGAAATCTATTTGAATCCATTAGTAATAATGAAAACAAAGAATTCTCCCTATCTCAAAGATATAAAGTTGATGATTATTCATTAATTGAAAAACTTAAATTAGAAAAGCAACTTTTAGGTTTCTATTTATCAGATCATCCATTAAAACATCTCGCAAAGCCAGCTAAACTTGTTTCTCCTATAAGTATCGCTCAATTAGAAGAATCTCATGACAGAGCGAAAGTTTCATTAGTTGGAATGATTCCTGAATTAAAAAATATTACTACAAGAAAAGGAGACAGAATGGCTATAGTCCAACTTGAAGATCTTTCAGGGAGCTGTGAGGCAATTGTATTCCCAAAGACATATTGTAGATTATCTGAATTTCTACTTACTGATACCAGACTATTAGTTTGGGGAACTATTGATAAAAAGAGTGATAAGACAAAATTAATTATTGAGGATTGTAGAGAAATTGATAACTTGAAATTACTTGTTATTCACTTAGATAGTACCCAAGCATCTGATGTAAGAATTCAAAATACGATAAGAGATTGTTTAGTTAAATTTAAACCAGATAGAGATAAATGTGGAATTAAGATACCAGTATTAGCAGCTGTTAGGAATAATAAATCTGTAACCTATGTTAAGTTTGGAGATCAATTCTGTGTTGGAGATATTCTCGGGGTTTCCAAATTACTTAAGGATAAATCTTTTCAGGTTAATTTAAAATCGTTAGTAAACTGATTCACTTTTTCTCTTCGTAGTTTTGAGTAGCAGGTCTAAAAGCAGCTTTTGCTCTTTCTATGTTCAGTGGTATATTTTCTATCCCCAAAAAACTTCCTGGTTCTTTATCCCAACTTGCGGACAATATTCCAAAACTCAAACCTCCAAGTCCTAATAAGAAGAATAATGCTGAAATTGCAATTGTTGAAGATGGAGGAATTTCAGCGATATTTCTTGTGACAATTATATAGCTTACAACAAATACAGACATACCCAAAATTGTTGGTATGCCTGCTGTAAAAAAGATTCTTTTTGCCATTCTGTCAGCAACATATTTTGGTATCCCATTAGATTGTTTAGTCTTTGAAATAATTACTGGAACTTTGTTTTCTATATTTCCAAAAGCATTACCTTGTGATATTTTTTTCTTTTTTGTAATATTTTTGTTTTTCCCTTGTTTTTTTTTCATTAAAGGAATTTATCCTCTTATTCCAATCTTTTTAATTAAATCTTGATAGCTTTTGGGATTTTTAACCTTTATGTATGATAATAATCTTTTTCTTTTTCCGATCATTTTTAATAAGCCTTGCCTTGATGCGTAATCATGAATATTACCTTGAAGATGGTTACTTAATTTAGAAATTCTTTCAGAGAGCATTGCAACTTGAACTTCAACAGACCCTGTATCTTTTGCGTGTACTTGATGCGATTCAATTAGTTTTTGTTTTTCAGCTGTATCGAGAGTCATTAAATTTATCTACCTTTATTTATTTTACTACGTAATTGGCCTAAATTAATATTTTTGTTTATCTAAATAGTTCATAGCTAGTTTTAATAAATTTTCAAAAGATAAAGAATCTTTTTCAAAAGCTGTAATTTTATTATTTTTAATATCGTTAAAGAGTTTGGGAAATAAGTTTTTAATTTCTTTCTTAGGGTAATTTAATGATTGAAGTGTTAAATTGATATCTTCAAAAATCGAATACAGTTCTGTATTATCTGAATCAAAATTATTTATTTCTAAATCTACTTTATCGTTTATATTTTTATTTAATTTACTTTTCAATTCAAGGATTATTCTTTCTGTCATTTTTTGTCCAATTCCTTGAACTGAACTAATCAATTTTTTGTCGTTATTGTTAATAGCATTAAATATTTGATTTAAAGAAAATTTATTTAATAATGACATGCCAATTTGAGATCCAATACCCTTAATGTTAAGAATTTGAATAAAAAAATCTCTTTGATCCTTCAAGGCAAAACCAAAAAGCGAATCAGAGTCTTCTTTTTTTATATGTTTCAACCATAATGTTATTTCTTTTTTAGGAATCTTTTTTATGTTGATGTCAACTATGACCGATTCTAAGGTTTGAATCTCATAACCTAATCCCTGACAATTGATTAATATATAGAATTTATTATTAGCTTGCCATGAACTTACTAATTCTCCTTTTATCCAACTAATCAATTAACCACCATCCACCTGACATCCAATAGCTGCTCCAGTAACTGCGCCTAATGGTATAGCCCACCAACGTCCTTTTTTTCTTGAAACTGCTCCACCAATTCCACCTCCAAGTAATGCACCTGCTATCTTTCCATCAGTACAATCATCTTCTTTAGCTCCTCCACAAGGTATTTCTACATCGACTTCATAATTTCTAACATAACCTGGACTTGATTTTGTTCCAGGAATATATTCTTCCCTATATTCAGTCCTAGTGCATGTTACAGATTTAGGAGTTGATGACTTAAGTTGCAGAAATGGGTAAAAACTTAAAATTACTAATAAGAAAAATTTCATCAAAAGATTATTTATAAATATATTTTAAATCTTTTTTAGTATTTTGCTAGTAGAAATAATAGTTCCTAACAAAACAAGTAATGAACCTATTATAAAATTAATATTTATTATTTCATTGAAGAACAAAATTCCCCATAAAGAGCCAAATAATACTTGTAAATAATTTATCGTGGCAGCTTCAGAAGTTGGTAATTTCTTTATTCCAATGGTTAAGAATGTTTGACCAGCCTGAGTAAAGAGTCCTATTCCTAAGATCCAAATTATATCAATAATATTTGGTGTTACCCAATTAAGAAATACAAAGGGAGATAATGTGATTATTGATATTAATGGAAAGTATTTTATTATTATGAAAATATCTTCTGTTAATGATAGTTTCTTTACTGTTATGTAAGCCAGGGAGGTTGATATGGCGCCAAGAAATGCAATTAATACAGTTAATTTCTCCATCTCAATGTTCAAACTTGATAATTGATATGGATTTAAGATTATTAATATACCTAACCATCCTAATACAGATGCAAAAATTAGATTCCTAGTAATCTTTTCATTAATAAATATTCCTGCAAAAATAGATATGAAAATTGGATACGTATATTGAATAACAGTAGAAATATTTAGTGGCATATTTCTTATGGCATAAAATATACAAATCAAAGCTATTGTCCCTAAAAGTCCTCTTAAAATAAGAAATGGTTTGTTTAGCCCCCAGGAATTTAAATTTTTCTTTTTTATTATTAAGGAAGTTATTGACAAGCTTATCAATGATCTGAAAAATACCAATTCATATATCGGTATCCTATTGTCAATCTTCTTCACGCAAAGGGTCATAAGGCTAAAGAAAAAGGATGCAAATATTAAATTAATTTTATTTATTGACTTATTATGTTTACTGAAAAATTCGTTCTGCATTACTAAAAATAATTAAATTGTGAAATTATGTAGATTCTTTTAAAATTTTGACCTATAACATAGTGACAATAGGAGTTCTTTTTCAAAATATATAAAAATGGGACCTTCGATACATCCAAGAACTATACAGGAGGTTAAAGACAAGGCAGATATTGTAGATGTTATTTCTGAACATATTGTCTTAAAGAAAAAGGGTAAAGAATTTGTTGGGATATGCCCTTTTCATGATGATAGTAAGCCCTCCATGACAGTTTCTCCTTCGAAACAATTTTATTATTGTTTTTCCTGTGGAGCTGGAGGCAATTCTATTAAATTTTTAATGGAGTTTACTCGTAATAATTTTACAGACGTTGTTCTCTCACTTGCAAAAAAGAATGATATTAATGTAATAAATGTTGATGGCCCTCAACAAGAGATTTATAAGAAACAATTATCCAGACGAGAGGAACTATATAAGATTTTACGTGTAGCAAAGGAATGGTTTAAATCTCAATTAAATAATTCATTGGGTAAGGAAGCACATCATTATTTAACTTCACAAAGAAATTTAAATATTAAAAATATTAATTATTTTGAATTAGGTTTTGCGCCTAATTCATGGAACGATTTATTTAATTATCTTTCAAAAGTAGAGAAATTCCCATTAAAATTAATTTTAAGTTCAGGCCTTGTGATCTCAAAGGAAAATACTGATAAGGTTTATGATCGTTTTAGAAATAGATTGATAGTCCCTATCTTTGATATGCAAGGACGTGTTGTGGCTTTTGGAGGTAGATCTCTTGACGGTCAAGAACCTAAGTATTTAAATTCTCCCGAATCTGAAGTTTTTGAGAAGGGTAAAATGTTATTTGCATTTGATAAGGCATCTAGCAATATTAGAAAAAGAGATAAGGCCTTGATAGTAGAAGGTTACTTTGATGTTATCTCACTGCATGCCAAAGGTATTACGAATTCTGTAGCCTCTCTTGGAACAGCTTTGAACAAATATCAAATTTCACAACTTTGTAGATGTACCGATAGTAAAAATATAATTATTAATTTTGATTCTGATAATGCAGGTAGATTAGCTACAAAAAGGGTTATAAAGGAAGTTGAAGCTTTATCACTTCATGATCAAATAAACCTAAAAATTCTTCAAATAAAGTCATTTAAAGACCCTGACGAGTATCTTAAAAGCAATACTACAGAAGACTACAGCAATTTAATAGATAATGCATCTTTTTGGATTGATTGGGAGATTGATCAGATTTTTGACAACAAAGACTTATCTAAATCTGATATCTTTCAGAACGTTATTTCATCAATAGTTAGGTTATTAAGTAAACTGCCTCAATCTGCTACAAGAACTCACTATCTGCAAAAAGTCTCTGAAAGATTAAGTATGGGGCAAGCGAGATTAGCTATTAAATTTGAAGAAGACTTAAGAAAACAAGTTAAAGGTTTTCGTTGGCATGGAAGATCAAAAAAATTTGAACAGCCAAATGAAATTAATCAACGTGAAAGAAATGAATCAGAGATTATTTATTATTATCTACATTGTCCTGATCATAGACTTTTTATTCGTGAAGAATTACTTAGAAGAGAAATAGATATTTTTAATACTGAATATATTCGTCTTATTTGGGAATCTATTTCAAAAATAGAAGAAAATAAATTAGGCCCTAATTATTTAGATTGTTTGAAAAATACTAATAATAAAAAATTAAGTGATGAATTTATTTCCATTAATTTAATTTCACTATTGCCTGATCACTTTGCTCTTAACAATCTTGATTCATCAAGTAATATTAATACTTTTATTTATCCAAATGAATTATTTTTAACCAATCTAAAAAATCCTAAACATAATCTTCTTGGAACATTGTCTCTTCTTGAAAGATATAAATCATTAAAAAGATGTAGACATCTCATTGAATCTTGGGGTTCTCAAAGACTTAAAACTTTAGAAAACTGTATTTCTATTTTAATCGATAATTCTGCCTCAGATTCTTCAGATTCTAATAAAGAAATTGATGATGTCTTTAAAGATTTAAATTCCGATGCTATAAAATTTCAAGAATTATATTACCTAGAAAGACAGCATGTCATGCTTCTCGATAAACAACGTTGTGGAAGTTTTTCTTCTAATCAATAACTCTTTAAGAATTTATAAGCAATAGCTTTTCAGTATTTCTTTTACTTTTCTTGGTCTGTCTTCCATAACATAAGCTTCTAATTCTTTATCTAAATCCCCAGATATTCTTACTGAGGATCTTAGAGCTTTTAATTTTCCTACATGAATTTTATCTTCTATATTTTCTATTACGCCTGTGGGTTTATTGTTATTGCATGCCTGGACTAGATGTGTTGTTTCATGCCTTAAAGCTCTTCTTATATATAGATTTGTTTTGTGATTATCGTAACGCTTGTCTTCTCTATACCCTCCCAAATTTTTTGCATTTTGAGTACAAATAACGACAGTTTTTTCTCTTTTTTTATAAAAACCAACAAACTTTTTATCTATAAAACAAAGTTCTGTATTTTCTTCTATTGAATGATTTGATTTATTTATTAGCTCTATTATTTCTTTATCGATTTTGTTTAAAAATAATATAAATTCCATTTTGTTTTTACTATGTAATTATATTTGGGATTTTTTTGATATCTGTTGTAGATCCGGAACTTAATGAATTTCTATTCATTGCCCAGTCTTGTGGTTTCTTTGCGATTGCCCATGTAATTGCTTTATTATTAAATTTTTTATTCAAGGAGTCAATTGTTTTCATAAGACTTATTGATTTTCTTGAATCTTCTTGAGACTGGTAATTGATAATTGATTGCTGTAAATATTTGCAATTAGTTAAATCCTGCATTAAAACTCCGGCTTTAGATAATTTATATTCCGGAGAGTAAATTTCTTTAGATAATTCGACTACTGTTTTTAAAATAGTACTTGTGTTATCTGTTTCATTTATAAGTTTTTTATGAGCACTTTTTTGATAAGTATGATTTGAATAATGACTAGTTCTTGTAAATACTGTAATGGCAGATGATTTTAAATTTTGACTCCTCATTTTTGCGGATGCTTTTATTGCATAAACTGCTAATGCTTGAGTCAAATCTTCTAATTTTGTGATTGGTTTGCCAAAACTTCTACTTACTTGAATCTCTTTCTTTGGCTTTTTAATTATTTCTATTGGAAGACATTTATTACCTTTTAATTCCAATTGCAACCTTTTCCCTACGACCCCTAACTTCTTAATGATTTCATCTTGATTCATATCTCTTAATTCTTTTGCATTTTTAATGCCTTTCCTTTTTAACCAATTAGATGTTTGTTTACCAATTCCCCATATGTTTTCTACACTAATTTTTCTTAAGTAATCGTTCTCATTGTCGATTCTAACTAAATCAAATATTCCTGCTGAAGAATTAATATTTTTAGCTAGCTTATTAGCAATTTTTGCTCTTACTTTATTTTCGCCTATTCCAATTGTTAAAGTTATTCCTAGGCTCTGATATATTAAGCATCTTACTTTTCTTGCCCAAGGATGTAAACTTTCATCCTTAGGTCTAAGAATTGAGACAAAGGCTTCATCAATAGAATAAATCTCTATCTCTTTAGAGTAATTCTTTAATAAATTCATTAATCTCTTGCTCATGTCACCATAGAGCGAGTAATTTGAACTTAAAACTGTTACTCCTAATCTATTCAATCTTTCTTTGGCTTTGAAATAAGGAATTCCCATTTTTATTTTTAATGCACGAGCCTCAGGACTTCTCGCGATAACACAGCCGTCGTTATTAGATAAAATTACTACTGGTTTATTCCTTAAATACGGGTTAATACTTTGTTCGCATGATGCATAGAAATTATTAGCATCTATAAGAGCTATTGATTCAGTGCTGGAGCTTTTGCTTTTCATAAGTAACTATGTATTGAATAGATTACAACTCCCCAAATTTGTATATCAATATGATTTCTAAAACTGAAGTCTGGATAATTATGATTTTCTGCTTTTAAATATAATTCATTGTTTTTTATGGATAATCTTTTTATCGTGAATTCTCCATCTATCATCGCAATAATAATATTACCTGGCTTAGCCGTTAAACTCTTGTCTACTATTATTAAATCCTTATCTTGGATTCCCGAATTTATCATTGAGTCACCTTTGACTCTAAGAAAAAAAGTACTAAAAGGATTAGATATTAAATGCTCGTTTAAATCAATATTTTCCTCAGTATAGTCGTCCGCAGGAGAGGGAAAACCTGCTGATATCGAGTCACTTAATAATGGGATCTTCACCTTTTTAGAAGTCGAATAAGAATGGAGCAAAGCTTTGAAATATAGTACATATATACTATACCTTTAACTCTTCAGATTGTGTTTGTTCCTGGAGTTTTATATATGAATCTTTAATCTTCTATTTTATGCCCGATGATAAGGAGAATTGTTTGAAATAGAAATAGCTCTATAAATTTGTTCAAGCAGAATTAATCTTGCTAGTTCATGAGGAAAAGTAAGAGGAGAGAGGCTTAGTAAAATATCTGATTTCTCTTTAATATCTGAAGGGATCCCATCAGCGTCTCCAACAAGAAAGCTAATTTTTTTATTCTTAAAATTTAAAAGTAAAGACGTTAATTCAATTGAACTAAAAGATTTACCTTCTTCAGAAAGGCAAATAATAAAGCTATTAAATCGAATATTATCTATATTAAAACTCTTCGATTCATTAATAATAAGATCAGGCATACGTTTTTTGTATTGATTAATTCCTTCTCTTATCCAATTTTTTTTTATTTTTCCAATAGCATTTATTGATAATCTGTTAGTCTGAAGCATAGAAAAATAATTCTTTATTCATCAAGAAGATAATTAAATTCGTCATATAGCTCATCTTCAATCGATAAATTATTTGCATAATTAGATTTCCTAGTGTTTATATTTTGAAAACTGTCCTCACTTTTTTTTAATAATGGATTTTCCTTGGATGTCTCGTTTATATTGCTTGAATTGTCAATTATAGAATAAAAAATTTTGGATGGGTCATCAACCTTGGGAGAACAATTAGATTTAGATTCTTGAGGATTTTTAACTCGATTATTATTGACATAATTATTTTTTTTAATAAAAGTTTTGAGTTTACCTAAACTTTCTTCTGATAGGCTCATAATATTTAATATAGATATAAATATATATTTAATTTAAACATATTATTTCTCTTTTGGATGAATTCAAAAAACTATCATCAAAAAAAAAGATTTGGTCAACATTGGTTAGTAAATAATCTGATATTGGATAAAATAATAGAAGTAGCTGAACTTGAAGATAAAGATTTTATTCTAGAAATTGGTCCTGGAAGAGGAGCTTTAACTTCGAAATTGCTTGATTCGAAGATTAGTAGATTACATGCAGTTGAATTGGATAAAGATTTAATTGATCATTTAAATCAGAAATTTAGAAACTATAATAAATTTTCACTTCAACAAGGAGATATTCTTTCAATAAACCTTGATTCTATAAATAAAAAGATTACAAAAGTTGTCGCAAATATTCCATATAATATTACAGGCCCAATTCTTGATATTTTCATAGGAAGATTAGGCGTAATTGGTAAGAATAATTACAAGAAAATAATTTTCTTAATGCAAAAGGATGTTGTAGATAGGATCTTATCTAAGGATGGCAATACAAACGCCGGAGCTCTTAGTGTGCGGATGCAACTCATGACGAATATAAGAAGAATATGCGATATACCACCATCTTCTTTTGACCCACCTCCAAAAGTATTTTCTTCATTGGTTGTTTTTGAACCATTTAGTTCAGAGTTCCGCTTAGATATTAAATTAGAGAAATATATAGATAAACTTCTTCGGATTTCATTTAACTCAAGAAGAAAAATGATACGAAATACTCTTAATTCAATACTTTCAGAGGATGAGATAAAGCAATTGTCTGAATCAACAGATATATGCTTTAATTTAAGACCTCAGGATATTTCAATTAATAAATGGATCAAGCTTGCAGAGAGTTGCATTAAAATAACAAATAAGAATTAGTTAAATGTCAAGATTACCTACAGCTAAAATTTGTGTTAAATCTCCAGCAAAGATAAACCTCCATCTTGAAATTATTGGAAAAAGAGAGGATGGATATCATGAATTAGCAATGATAATGCAGAATATTGACCTTTCTGACTATATAGACTTTGAGAATAATAATATAGGTGAGATTGAATTAAATTCTGATTGCAAAGATCTAAGTCTTAATAATGATAACTTAATAGTAAAAGCAGCTAATTATATAAAGGAAATATCAAATAATAGGAATTTAGGAGCTAATATATTTTTAAAAAAAAATATTCCTATTGGAGCTGGATTAGCCGGTGGTTCAAGTAATGCAGCTGCCACATTAATTGGACTTAATAAGTTATGGGATTTGAGGCTTGATTACAAAACTATTCTTTCACTTTCTACAAAATTAGGTTCAGATGTACCTTTTTTTATAAAAGGAGGGTGTCAATTCTGTTTTGGAAGGGGAGAAATTCTTGAAAATTACAATTCTAAATTTGACTATGGTGTGATACTTTTAAAAAATCCAAAAATATCAATTTCGACAGCAGATACTTATAAAAAATATAGTAAGGAATATTGTTCAAATTATTATAATGATTATGAAAAAATAAAATTCATTAGAAATGAATTAAGAATCAAAGGATTCAACGAACTTAATTTTTCAGATCCAATGATAAAAGTAAAAAATGATTTACAAGTTATTGTTGAGAAAGAAAATGATTCAGTAAGGCAGGCATTATATCTCCTTTCAAATTTAGAAAATTGCTTTTCATTTTCTATGAGTGGTTCTGGTCCAACATGTTTTGCTCTTTTTAAGGATATAAAAAAAGCTAATGAAGTTTTTAAAAAAAATCAAAAAATGTTTAATAATATTGGATTTGACGCGTGGGTTTGTAAATTTATTAATAGTGGCATTACCTTTTTATAAAAATTATTTTCTCCCATAAAAATGAATGATGATAAAACATTAATTAAAAAAAAAGATAATATTGAAATTCAAAATCCTTCTGAAAAAGGCCCATTGAGTTTTATAACTGGTTCATTGACAAGTTTTTTACTTTGTATATTTTTTTACTTTATAAGTACTAAGATCGCAATTTATTTTTCACTGCACAAACCTTCTAACTCATCTGAAATTGTACAAAGTATATCTTCTAGTATTAATACTTTAATTATTGGATTGTCCTTCTTATTAACTTTTTCTTTTGCTTTTATTGGATTAGGTCTTTTTATTGTATTTATTCGATGTTTTTTGGTAAAAAAAATTTAAAATAGAAATATTATTAATCTAATTATATTTATTTAATGTCTTTACACGACTTAGGCCTCTTAATACTTTTACTCTTGCCAGGAATGATATTGTCAATATTACTACTTATAACTTTTGCTGAAGGAGGCTAAATCCACCTTGATGGTATAAATTTATATATATGATTAATAAGGAAATTATTCGTGGCTAGTACATTATTATTTAATGCTTTAAAAGAAGCAATTGATGAAGAGATGGCAAATGATTTAAACGTTTGTGTTATGGGAGAAGATGTAGGTCAATATGGTGGTTCTTATAAGGTAACTAAGGATTTATATGAAAAATATGGAGAATTACGAGTTTTAGATACTCCAATTGCCGAAAATAGTTTTACTGGTATGGCAGTTGGTGCAGCTATGACAGGATTAAGACCGATTGTTGAAGGTATGAATATGGGATTTTTACTATTAGCCTTTAATCAAATATCTAACAACATGGGAATGCTTAGATATACAAGTGGAGGTAATTATAAAATACCGGCAGTTGTACGAGGGCCCGGTGGAGTTGGAAGACAACTTGGGGCTGAACATAGCCAAAGGTTAGAGGCTTATTTTCACGCAGTTCCTGGGATTAAAATTGTTGCTTGTAGTACACCTACTAATGCAAAGGGATTAATGAAAGCAGCTATAAGAGATGATAATCCAGTTCTATTCTTTGAACATGTACTTCTATATAATTTGTCTGAAGAACTACCAGATGGTGATTATATTTGTTCCTTAGAGCAAGCTGACTTGGTCAAAGAGGGTAAAGATATCACTATATTAACTTATTCAAGAATGAGACATCATTGTTTAAAGGCTATTGAAGATTTAGACAAAAAAAATATTGATGTTGAATTAATTGATCTTATAAGTTTAAAACCTTTTGATATGAAAACAATTGCAAAATCAATAAAAAAAACTAATAACGTTATTATTGTAGAAGAGTGTATGAAGACTGGAGGTATTGGAGCAGAATTGATTGCTTTGATAACTGAAGAGTGTTTCGATGATCTTGATACTAGACCTATTAGATTATCAAGTCAGGATATTCCTACTCCTTATAATGGAAATCTAGAGAATTTAACGATAATACAACCTCATCAAATAGTTGAGACCGTTGAAGAAGTAATAAATGGGAGCACTTAAGAAATGAAAAGAAAACAAGGCTGGTTCTTTTTTATAATTTTCCTACTGACATTTTCAATTTATATATTAATCAGTTTTCCTCTTCAATTAGGTTTAGATTTAAAAGGTGGTTCTCAATTAACTCTTCAATTAGTTAAGGAAGAGGGCAATGTTACAAAAGAAGAATTAGAGGCTGTAAATGCAGTTTTAGATAAGAGAGTTAATAATTTGGGGGTTTCAGAGTCTAATTTACAAACCTTAGGACGTGATCAGTTAATTTTGGAATTACCTGGTGAACAAAATCCTTTATCAGCATCGAGAATATTAGGTAAAACTGCTCTACTAGAATTTAGAACACAAAAGGTTAATACAGTTTCACAACTAAAAAATTTTCAATTACAAAGATTTAAAATAAATGATTTAATTGATCAGTTCAATATCGCGGATATACAAAATGACTTTAATACTTCTTTTATTAAAGATAATCTTGCTGAAATACAAAATGAATTAAATTATTCTTCTAAAAGTAAGGAATTATTTAATCAATTGATCGATACAAAAAAATATATTAATAATGAAATTGCAAATTTGTTTAATAAAACAAACTTGTCTGGCAAAGACTTGATAAATGCAGGTAGAAGACAAGAACAAACGAATAATAATTGGGAGGTATTATTGTCCTTTAGTAATGAAGGCGGAGAAAAATTTGCTGAGATTACTAAATCGATAGCAGGTACTAATCAACTTTTGTCTATTGTTCTTGATGGTGTATCTATAAGTGAAGCTAGTGTGGGAAGTCAATTTTTAAACACTGGTATTACAGGTGGATCAGCTACAATAAGTGGAAATTTTTCAGCTGAGAATGCTAGAGAATTAGAAGTACAACTAAAAGGCGGTTCTTTACCTTTACCTATTGAAATCGTAGAAACTAATACTATTGGTCCTTTGCTAGGTTCAAAAAATATTATTAAGAGTCTTTATGCTGCTATTTGTGGATTACTTTTTGTTGGAATATTTATGATATTTAATTATAGGATTTTAGGATTAGTTTCTGTTATTTCATTAATGTTTTATGGTTTTTTTAACTTGGCTCTTTATTCCTTAATACCAGTTACTTTAACTTTACCTGGAATTGCTGGTTTAATCCTAAGTATTGGTATGGCAGTAGATGCAAATGTTTTAATTTTTGAGAGAATTAGAGAGGAACTAATAAATGGGAATACTCTTATAAGATCAATTGATAGTGGGTTTCAAAGAGCTAATTCATCCATTATCGATGGTCATATTACAACCTTAGTAAGTTGTTTTGTTTTGTTTATGTTGGGTACTAATTTTGTAAAAGGGTTTTCAGCAACACTAGGTATAGGTGTGTTGATAAGTTTATTTACCTCATTAAATTGTTCGAAAACTATTTTAAGATTTTTAACTGCTTATCAATCATTTAGACAAAAAAATCTTTACTTAAATAGTTCCAATTCCTTTTAATTAAAAATTATTTAATAACTTCACATGACATCTTTTAGTTTTAATTTAATTAATAATAAAAATAAAATATTTGTATTTTCATCATTTCTTATACTATTAAGTTTAATAGGAATATTGTATTCAACCTTTAATACTTCTTTTAAAAAACCTATCAATCTTGGAATGGATTTTATTGGAGGTAATGAATTAAGAGTTCAGAGAATTTGTGATGATGAATGCGATAATATCTCTCCTGATTTTGTTATTGAGAAACTAAGAAAATTGTCAAATAATAAAAATATTTTAAATAATATTAAATTACAGATTCAAAATAACAATAGTTTAATTGCTATTAGAACTCCTTATTTAACAATTGAACAATCAAATGATTTAATTAACAATATTGATGAAATTGTAGGACCTTTAAAATATGAAAGTAAAGAATCGAGAATAATAGGCCCAAAACTTGGGAAAAAACTACTTACAAATTGCTCCACGTCCTTATTAGTTTCTTTATTGGTGATATCTTTATATATCTCTTTTCGATTTGATAAGAACTATGCATTTTTTGCTTTATTAGCTTTATTCCATGATTTATTTATCATTTTTGGTATTTTCTCTTGGTTAGGTGTCCTATTATCTATAGAGGTAAATAGTTTGTTTGCAGTTTCGTTATTAACAATTGCAGGTTACTCAGTTAATGATACGGTTGTCATATTCGACAGAATCAGAGAAAATTTAAAGCAAAACTCAGATAACTACAATAAAACAATTCAAATGTCTGTTAATCAATCTTTTAGAAGGACATTATTTACTAGTATTACAACCTTAATTCCCTTAATAACTCTGATTATTTTTGGGTCATATTCTCTCTTTTGGTTTTCCGTTTCTCTTTCCTTAGGAATTTTAATTGGTAGTTACTCGAGTATCTTATTAGCACCTTCCTTTTTAATTAAAGATTAAATTATGTAATTAATTTCATGAAAATAAATTACTATTTAATTTTATTATTCTCATTTGTTTTAATTGAGCTATCAACTGAAATAAGAATTTTGATCGATCATTTTACATTTAATTCTTTATATTTTGCATTAGCTAGACATCCACTGCCTTTCTTTATTCTTTTTTCTTATCCATATTTATATAGGAAATTAACTAGGTAATGTACCTTTCTTATTATTAGTTATCTCTTTTATTAAAACTTGAATTACAACTGCAATTGGTAAGGATAAAATTAATCCTAAAGGTCCAAATATAAAAGTAAATCCAAATTGAGATATTAATGTTAAGCCAGGAAGTAAATTAGTTTTCTTCTTTAAAATCGAAGGCATTATTAAATAACTCTCTATATTTTGAATGATTATATAAGATCCCAAAACAGCTAATGGTTTCCAAAAGTTATCTAAAAGTGCTATTGAAATTGGAAATATTGCACTTATAACAGGTCCTATGTTAGGTACTATGTTTAAGATCATTGCTATGATTGCATTTGAAACTACATACTTAACATCTAAAATTGTTAGAGCTATTAAAGATAGTAAACCAACAGATAATGAACTTATAACCATTGAAAAAGTCCAATTGGTTAATGCAATATTACATTTATCAAATATAAGTCTAGATTTATTTCTGTAAACTTTTGGAATAACAAGTAATACGCCTTCTTTATAAGCTTTTGGCTCAATAGATATCATAAGACTAACTACTAATACAAATAATATTCTTATTAATCCAGACCCAAGGTTTCCTGCCAAGTTAATTATATTTACAAAACTTTCTTGAATTGCTTTAGCAATTGTTGCGCCATCTGGAATGGGAAATACATTATTAATTATACTGAATATGTCTAGAATGTTTTCTGATTCTTCACCGTAAATTATATCGTTAAATTTGTTTAAGTTAGAGTTTATCAAGATATTAATTTTTGATAATCCGTTTGGAATATCAATTAAAATCTCATTTAATTCCTTTATGAATGGTGGTAATACAAGAATAGCAACAGTAAATATGATGAATGATATTACTAATAGAACAATTAATAAAGAAAGCGATCTTGGTATTTTAAAACCTTTTTGAATTTGATTACATAAATTACAAACAACATTAGATACTACTAACGAGCAAATTATTAAAAGTATGAAATCCCTTAAAGTCCATAATATCAAAGAGCTAATTGTTATTACAGCAAATTTAAAATAAAAGGAACGATTCAATTTTAGAATAATTGCTTACTTCTTCTCAGAATATCCTAATCCATTTGATTTGGCATAACTATTGGCAAATCTCATAAATCTATCAAAATCAGGTTTAGTTTTCCATATATAGATACCCTCTAGAAACATCGGTTCCCCATCAACAAATTTAACTTTAACCTCTCTGGTTAAAATTTCTCCTTCAGAATCTATCATTCTCATTCCTGTAATCTCACCATCAGTAATTGAAGATAATGCCTGAGGTTTTTCAAAAATAAATATAGCCTGTCCAGTAGTTCCATCATTTCCTCTTGTTAATCTTATTTCCGGTACTACAGGTTCATCTACGCCTTCATAGAACTGAATTTTAGCTTTTTTATCCGCTGGCATAATAATCTTGAAGTTAATTTTCTATTTTAGATAATAAAACTATTTTTTGTTATAAATTAAAAGTTAATAGAATCAATTATTAATTTCAATTCGACTTGATTATCAAATATATCTGTCATGTTTATCGTTTTAAAACTATTTTCTCCAATTTTTTCATATTCATAGCACTTATCATAATATTCTAAAACTGACTTGCAAACGGATTTCCAATTTTTATTTTTTATTGAATCTATTGCAATTTTTGTTCTTTGTGGACCAAGTCTTTTCTTTATTCTCATTACAGCATCTATTAGATCTTTTTCCTCAAAAACACTATATGTTTTTATTAATTCATCTAAACGATTTGATTCGCTTTTTATAATCTCTATCCTTTCAGCTTTTTTCATTTGGTTAAAAAATTCATGAGGAATTTTACATTTTCCAATATTTGCACTTTCAGCTTCAACGAATATTTTCTTGTGTTTTTTGAATCTTTTTAATTGCTCTGCTATTAAATTTTCAAATTGTTCATTTGAAGGTTGTTTTTTCATGCCAAGTCCGCCAAATGTACTTCCTCGATGACAAGCTAATCCCTCTAAATCAACAATCTGATAATTATTTTCATTAAGTAGTTTTAATAATTTAGTTTTCCCTGTACCAGTTTTACCCCCTACTACAATAAGTTCCCATTCCTTATTAAAACTATCTAAAGTCCATTTTCTATATGTTTTATAACCCCCGTTTAAAGTAATGTTTTTCAGATTATATTTTTCTAAAAGCCAAGAAATACTAAAAGATCTCATTCCACCTCTTGCACAGTAGATTTTTATAGTTGGTTCATTTCCATTTAATTTATTATTATTTGATTTATAAATATCTAAAGTTTCAATTATATTATTTACCATATTCTCAATTTTATTTGCTATAAATTCCAAACCTTTAATTACTGCTTTTTCCCTTCCATGGTTCTTATATATTTTACCAATTATTGATCTCTCTTCATTATCAAATAATGGAATATTTATAGAATTAGGCAAATGTCCTTTATAATATTCATCTGGACTTCTAACATCTATAAGTGGTCCTTTAAACTTCCTGAATTTCTCTAATTCTTGCCTTTTGGAGTACATGGATAGTTTTTAATATTAGAAGGATTTATTAGACAATGAAAAACAAAGATCAAGAGGATCATTATAAGAGTACATTAAATTTAGTTAAACAGTTTGTTGAATCAAATCAACGAAAAAGGATAAATCTATTATCTAATATTGAATCTGAAGTGGATAACTTGTTTCTTATTGGAAAAAAACTATTTGATCATTTTCAACAGGATGGAGATGATTGGGCAGCTGGTTGGTTTTTACAGCTATTTAAAAAACATAAACCTATATTTTTTCAAGATGAAAAATATAATAAATGGTTTAATACTTATTCTGATGAGGAAATCAACTATGATACATTGCAGTTAAGACTATTAGAACAAAAATTTGAAGATGCAGATAGATTAACGAGCTCTTATTTAAGAAAGCTTGCTGGTAAGCTTGCAGAAAAACGTGGATATGTTTTTTATAGTGAAGTTAATAATATGTCAGGCACTGATCTTGAAACGATAGATAGATTATGGAATATTTATTCAAATGGTAAGTTTGGATTTTCAATACAAGCAAAAATTCTAAAGTCAGTTGAGAAAAAATATGAATTGTTATGGCCAAAAATAGGTTGGAAAAAAGATGGTTATTGGACTAGATACCCAGCTTCATTTAGTTGGTCTTTGGATGCTCCTGAAGGACACATGCCATTAATTAATCAACTTAGAGGAGTAAGATTAATGGATTCTATTCTTAGACATCCAAGCATTTCATTGAGGCATAATAATATTCTTTGATAATAAGCTCTTTTGTGAGTTAAAATATTAATACTATTGATATATATTTATGTCCTTTTTTCAGGGCAAAATTCTTTTAAATTTTATTATAAAATTACTTAATAGACAGTCAACTTATTGGGCTAACTATGAATTATGCTCATCACTACAATTAAGTGAATTTGTAGATTTGTTGTTAGAACCTATAAAGTCATCTCAGTATAAATACCGCATAAAACTTGGTTTACATGAAGCTCTTATAAATGCAGTTACTCATGGTAATAAACTAGATCCTCATAAATTAATAAGAGTTCGAAGAATAATTACACCTAAATGGTGTGTTTGGCAGATTCAAGATCAAGGGAATGGTCTAGAGATAAAAAAAAGAAATTACAAATTACCTAATAAAATTAATTCTATTAATGGTCGTGGCCTTTTTATAATTAACGAGTGCTTTGATGATATTAGATGGAGTAATAAAGGTAATAGACTTCAATTAGCTTTAAAAAGATGAATTTTTACTCGGACATGGCTTATCAACATTAATTCCTTTTAGCCATTTAATACTTTCTTCTAAATAATTTATGGCGTCTTTTTCATTTTTTGATATTAACAACTGACATAATGCCGCTGAGATAAGCTCTGCAGATCTATGTATTTTTTTACCCTTTAGTTTGTGCCAATCAATATGATCAATTTTTAGTTTATTATTTAATGTTTGTAGAACCTCAATAATATCCTCATCAGATTTATTCATTAGTAATAATATATTGTTATTTTTTATTTTATCGCAGACCACACTTTAGTCATGAAAAAAGATTTTGACTTTATTGTGTTAAAACCTATCTCTTCAATTTTTGAATTTATGTTTTCTTTAATGTAATCTGAATAAAAAGGCTCATGAAATGATTTATGAAAATTTTCCATTATCTGGATGAAATCAGGTGAATCCTTTTCTTGTATTGAATCAGCAAGAACTAATATCCCCCCAGGTTCTAGTACCCTAAAAAATTCTTTTAATACATTTTCTCTTACAGTTCTTGGCAATTCATGAAATAAATATACGCATGAAATTCCTTGAAGACTACAATCTTCAAAAGGTAATTCTTCAGCATTACCTTTAACTAATTCAATTAAATCACCATCTAAATTTGAAATAAATCTACTTGCCTCTTTTAAGTATGATCCTGACAAATCAAGTCCAATAATTTTTTCTTTAGGAAATGCTCCTCTTAATTGTTTAAGTGTTCTTCCAGATCCAGTAGCAACGTCAAGTATTTTTAAAGAACTCTTATTTCTGCTATTGAAATTATTCAAACCTTCTTTGAGAGGCTTTATTATTCTTCTTCTCATTGAGTCGGCACTACCATTAAAAAGAATTTCTACCTGTAAATCATAAATACTTGCCGAAAAGTCAGATAGATAACCATCTGTTTGATGATGGAAATTTCTCAAATAATATTTTGGATAGTTCTCCTTATCAATATTTTTAGGAAGATCTTGATAATTTTGTTTTCTTCTTCTATCCCATGTGTTTGGCATGTCTAGCCAAATTTTTGGATATTGGGTTAAATATCTTAGCCAAGGTTCGTCAAATAATAATTTTTTAGGATATATGTTATTTTCTGCATCATTCCAATCTTCTTCTCTTAATAGATCCATTGAATTTTGAATATCTATTAAAAGTTTTTTATCTATATTGAAAGAACCCACTTCATTATCCGGGAGTATAAAATTCATTATTTTTGTACTTAATTCCTTATGAACTAATCCTGCAATACTTTTTCCTTGCTGAAGAGTTTTGTAAGCGATTTTAGAAATTTGATCTCTAGCCATTTTTATTATTACTTACATATATTTCAACAAAAAAAAAATCAATCTGAGAATTATTTGTGATAATTCTCAAAATGATTTTTAGAGCAACTTAAATTTTTATGTTTATTTATGCGTCATAGTACATAAAGAATTCATGTGGATGTGGTCTCTGCCTTAATTGCTGAACTTCTTCGTATTTAATATCAATAAAATTATCTATGAAGTCTTCAGTAAATACCCCTCCAGCTAATAAATAATCCTTATCTTCTTTTAGTGCATTAAGTGAATCGTTTAGAGATGAAGGTACTGTGTCTATCTTTGAAAGCTCTTCTGCGGGTAATTCAAATAAGTCAACATCTACTCCATCACCTGGATCAATTTGATTCTTAATTCCATCAATACCAGCTAACATCATTACAGAAAAAGCTAAATAAGGGTTAGCAAGTGCGTCTCCTGATCTAAATTCTAATCTTTTAGCTTTTGGACTAGGTCCTGTCAAAGGAATTCTTACAGCTGCTGATCTATTACCCTCTGAATAAACTAAATTTACAGGAGCTTCAAAACCTGGAACTAATCTTTTATAGCTATTAGTAGTTGGATTAGTAAATGCAAGGAATGAAGGAGCATGTTTCAATATACCTCCGATATACCACCTTGCTGTTTGAGAAAGGTTGGCATATGAACCTTCACCAAAAAATAATGGTTGACCACTTTTCCACAAGCTTTGGTGAACATGCATACCTGTTCCATTATCGTTAAATACAGGTTTTGGCATAAAAGTAGCAGTTTTACCATATTTTTTAGCTACGTTCCTTACAACATATTTATAAGTCATAACATTATCAGCAGCATTTATTAATGAATCAAATTTCATTCCTAGTTCATGCTGTCCAGCTCCTGCGACTTCATGGTGATGCTTCTCAGTTGGAATACCTAATTCACCCATTAGTAATAGCATTTCAGACCTAATGTCTTGGGCAGTGTCATTAGGCGCAACTGGGAAATACCCTTCTTTATATTGGATTTTATATCCTAAATTGCCTCCTTCTTCTACTCTTCCAGTATTCCATGGAGCTTCAATTGTATCTACGCTATAAAAGCAACCCCCTTCTTTAGAGTCATATCTAACATCATCAAATAAAAAGAATTCTGGTTCTGGTCCAAAAAATGCAGTATCTGCTATGCCAGTAGAGTCTAAATATTTTAGTGCCTTTTGAGCTAATGATCTTGGACATCTATCATATGCTTCTCCACTTCTAGGTTCTTGAATAGAGCAAATCATGCTTAATGTTTTATGTTTATAAAACGGATCAATCCAAGCTGTAGTTGAATCGGGAACCATAGACATGTCAGATGCATTAATAGCTTTCCAACCTCTTATAGAGGATCCATCAAATGCTAGACCTTCAGTAAATGATTCCTCCTCTATCATGTCAGATGTCAAAGTAAGATGTTGCCATTTACCATGAATGTCTGTGAATTTTAGATCGATGAGTTCAATCCCTTCATCTTTAATTTGACTTAGAACATCTTGGGGAGACTTAGCCATTGTTTTATAAATACCTTCAATAAAATTAATTAGTTGGTGCTCCTAATTATGTAGCAATAGTTACTTTTTTGAACACTTAGTTAGTTCTTTCAGTGTTTCAAGTTATATGTTTAATAATTGTTAACTTAAATAATTAAATTGAATTAATTTCTTTAAACATTCTTCGCTTTAGTGGAGAAATTAGTTTAGGTTAAAAGTAATCCATTTAAAGGTTTTGACAGAAGCAAAACTCATTTCTACTTTAAACGAAGAGAATTTACCTAATCTCACTAAAACTTATGTTCCTACAAGACTTTTATTAGGGCCTGGTCCTTCAAATGCCCATCCTGAAGTGTTAAAGGCTTTATCCCTTAATCCAATAGGGCATTTAGATGAAGCGTATATAGATTTAATGTCTGATGTGCAAAAATTACTAAGGTATACGTGGCAATGTAATAATCGAATAACTCTACCTATGAGTGGGACAGGTAGTGCCGCAATGGAGGCCTCTATTGCAAATTTTATAGAACCAGGTGAAAAAATATTAATTGCAAAAAAGGGATATTTTGGCAATCGTCTGGTCGATATGGCATCAAGATATAAAGCAGATGTCATAACAATCGATAAGGATTGGGGTGAGGCTTTTACTTTTGAAGAAATAAAATATGCAATTGAAACTAATAAGCCATCAATATTTGCTATTGTTCACGCTGAAACATCTACTGGCGTACTTCAGCCTCTAGAAGGCATTGGTGACTTATGTAGAGCCAATAATTGTTTGTTTTTAGTTGATGCTGTTACATCATTAGGGGCCCTAGAACTTTTTACTGATGATTGGAAAATAGATATTGCATATAGTTGTAGCCAAAAAGGTTTAAGCTGTCCCCCAGGATTAAGTCCCTTTACAATGAATATTAGAGCTGAAGATAAACTTAGTTCAAGAACTTCTAAAGTTCCAAATTGGTACTTAGATTTATCTTTGTTGAATAAATATTGGGGTTCTGATAGGGTTTACCATCATACGGCTCCAGTTAATATGAATTTTGCAATAAGAGAGGGTTTAAGATTAATAGCGGATGAAGGTTTAGAAAATATTTGGAAAAGGCATAATTCTAATGCAATTAAATTATGGAAAGGATTAGAAAGTCTTGGAATGGAGCTACATGTTGATAGTAAATTTAGATTACCTACTCTTACAACAGTAAAAATCCCCCCTGCCGTTAATGGAGATGCATTTAGAAATCATTTGTTAAAAAATTTTGGTATTGAAATTGGAAATGGATTAGGTGCATTATCTAGTAAGGTTTGGCGTATAGGATTAATGGGATTTAATTCTAGTGAAGAGAATGTTGACAGATTATTAAATCTATTTGATACGGAATTAAAAAAATTTTCTATTTTTGATTCCTCAAGTTTTTAAACCATATTTTAATTTTATTTTTACAATCTTTATCTAATATTCCTCCTATTACATTCATTTTATGATGAGCGCTCTCATGTTTAGACAAATTAATTGAACCTCCGAATCCACCTCTTTTAACATCTTCAGCCCCGAATATTACATTGCCCATTCTTGCTTGAATTAGTGCAGCAGCACACATTGTACAGGGCTCTAAATTAACAATGAGACTGCATTCATTAAATCGCCAATCATTTTTAATCCATGCAGCTTGCCTAAGTGCTATTAATTCTGCATGTCCTAATGGATCATTATTAGTTTCCCTTTTATTGCTCCCTCTACCAATACATCTACCTTTCTCATCTATTATGAATGCTGTTATTGGTAATTCTACCTTCCCAACTTCATCTGATCTTCGTAAAATGGATTTCATCCATTTAATATGATTTAAGCTAGTAATTTCTTTATATTGAATTTCTATATCATGATTCATTATTGTTCATAGCGATTCTAACTTATTAATATCATAAATTACCTTATAAATAATTTTTTAAAGAATGACTGTAGATCCAATTAATAAAAAAGAAAAACCATTTCCAACATATACAGGAAGTAACGAAAATCTACTTTCTCTTCTAAATAAAACTTCTGAAATTATATGCAAATGGTTTTCAGATGCCAATGAAATTGGTCCTTTACCAATCGATATTAATTTCAAATGTTCTGTTCCTGATGAATTAGGTAATCCAACTGATGTTTTATTTTCTGAGATTGAAAGTCTCATTTATAGTTCTTTTAATCCAGTACATCCAGGATCACTTGCGCATCTTGATCCTCCGCCTTTAATAATATCTATTTTAGGCGATTTAATTGCCGCTGGTTTAAATAACAATCTTCTTGCAAATGAACTATCTCCAAGTATTTCTCTTCTTGAGGAGGAAATTTGTAAATGGTTTTCAACTAAACTTGGTTTTACTGATTCTGCTGGAGGAATTGCTGCAAGTGGAGGCACATTAAGTAATTTAAATGCACTTGTTGCTGCAAGGAATTACGCTGGACTTCAAACAGATAAAAACGCAGTCTTTTTAATTAGTGAAGATGCTCATTCTTCTTTTCTAAAATGTTCTCAAATTATGGGCCTCGGTAAAAATAATTTAATCAAGGTGAAAACTGATAATAATGGTTGTATGGATATTATTGATCTCAATAAGGCTATTGAAAAATGTTATGTGGAAGGTAAAAAAATTTTTTCTATAGTTGCTACACTTGGGACTACAATACGAGGAGCTATAGATCCAATTGAGAAAATAAGCAGAATTTGTAAACAAAGAAATATATGGCTACATATTGATGGTTCTATTGGAGGTATTTTTGCGATTACTAAAATCCCAATTAATGGAATTAGTAATGTTAATTTTTCTAATTCAATAACTATTAATCCTCAAAAAATACTTGGCATTACAAAAACCTCATCTATATTATTAGTCTCAGATATTGATGTTCTTAAAAACACATTTGCTACAGGATTACCTTATATTTCTTCAGAAGGTAATGCTTTAAATAGAGGCGAATTAGGAATACAAGGATCTAGGCCTGCAGAAATTATTAAACTTTGGTTAGGTTTAAGATTCCTTGGTATGCAAGGCATTGAAGATGTCTTAAATTCGGCTATTGAGAAAAGAAAGTTTTTTGAAAATAATTTAAATACTGAAAAATATGAATTATGCTCTGGTCCTTTACACATTATTTCATTCTTACCAAAAGGTATGAATAAAAATGAATCAGATGCTTGGACTTTAAAGAAAAGAAGAAGTCTTATGAATAATCATTTTATGCTCTCTAGACCAGTATTTAAAAATAGATTTTTTTTAAGAGCAGTTTTAGGAAATTACAATACAAGTAAAACTCATATTAATGAACTATTAAAATTACTTGATTAATTCTGATGAATATTAGTAAATCAAAATTAATAGCTATAATTACAGGCTTTATTTCAATAACAATATGTATTCTGTATTTACTATTAATAACAGTATTTGATTTTAGATCTATCTTAAATGAACAAATAACTAATCTTTCTGTGAATATGGCGGTAACTCTCTATGAGATAGATTATTCTGATTTGATTTAATTTTATAAATTGCTTCTTTAATAAATTTATTTAAGATTTCCCCGCGTTTATTTAATTTGTAAATATCATCTATTACTTCTTGTATTCCATCATCTCCCCAATTTTTACCATTTTTGAAAAATTCTATTATTGATAAACCTACAATTCTTATTAGCCAAGATGAGGTTATCGACTGTATTGATTTTGAAATATAGATAGTGGTAAAATTTGATGATAATGTTGAAGTAATAACTGCTAGACCACCTTTTAATATACCTAATTTGGCTAGAGTATTTATCAGTGATTTTGATAGTTCTACAGCTTCTTTTTTAGTCAATCTGCAATTGTATATTTTTGAAATCTCAAGGATCATTTGAACGTTTACAGATGTTGTTGTTATAAAATCTACTACAGGCAAAGGATTTACCAATATTACTCCTCCGGTAATCCAAGTATATTTATTTATTACTTTTAGAGCACTTGATTTTCTCTGATCAGAAATTACTTTTTTACTAATTAAGCCTAGTTTGTTACATCTATACAGAATATTATCAGCTAATAATTCTTCTCCATTCTCATCAAGTGTTTCTATTATTATTCTAAATAAATTACTTACATCTGGAATAATTTTTATTGAATCTTTTAAATTATTTGGCAAATACTTTGGAGAGGCAGAAGTTTTAATAACTGAAATTTGAAGTTGTTTTGAAGATGTAATTGAAATAATATTTTCTCTAATAATGTTATTTTGTTTTTCTGTTCTTAAGTCACATTTATTTAATACAATAATTATTTTCTTTTTTAACTCTAATAATTTTTCAACTAAAAAGAGCTCATATTTATTAATGTCCTGATCAATTACAAAAAGTATAATATCTGATTTTGAAGCTTCAATAATTGTAGATTTCTCTCTTTCCTCTCCTTCTCTTGAGGATTCAAAGAGACCTGGAGTATCTATGATATTTATGTTTCTCTTTAAGATTGGTATTCTGATTTTATAACTAGTTATTTTTTTGGTTGTACCAATTGTTGGAGATGTATTGCCAATTAAACTTTTTAATAATGCTCTGGCAATTGATGTTTTTCCAGATGATCCTGCACCAAATAAAGTAACTTTATAGTCTCCGTTTTTTAGTTGTTCAGATAATTTATTTTTTTTATAAATCAATAACTCTGCATCTACTTTATTTTTAATTTTCTTATTAATTTCCTCTATACTCTCAAGACTATTTAGTGCAGCACCATATTTATTTTTAAAAGATAATCTATTTTTTCTATTCTTAAAAAGAATTTTGTAAGCTGCTTTCTTAAATAATCTTTTATTTTTATAATAAAGAAATATTA
>CACGEL010000001.1 GCA_902572065.1 uncultured Prochlorococcus sp. | reverse complement strand
TTTGGCTTTATATCAATCAAACGTGTAGCATCCGCTTTAAAAGTTTTAACACTTTTTATATTTAATCTTTCTAAATTTGATTTTAGTATTTTCAATCTTTTTTCTGATCTATCTACAGCCAGTATTTCAGCATCATCATAGGCTAATGCAGCTAGATGAGTTGTTTTACTACCAGGCGCAGAGCAAGCATCAAGTATCTTTTCACCTTTCATTGGATTCAAAAGAGGAGCGATCCACTGAGAAGATCTATCTTGTACGACCCACATTCCATCTTTGTAACCTGGAAGGTTTTTTATATTTCTTGGATTAGAATTTAAAGCAACTCCATCATTTAATTGATTGATTGGTACTGCATTAATATTACATTCATTAAGTTCTTTCAAGAATTTATTTAAATCAGTTTTCAGAGAATTAATTCGTAAATCAATTGAAGGTTTTTTATTAAATGCCTTAACCACATTTTTAGCTTCTTCTATTCCTAACCAATTAACAATTTCATTTACAAGCCATAATGGTAACGACTCAAGACATGACAAACGCTCCATTTCATTAGAGGATATTTTTGGTAAGTTCTCTTTTTCAATATTTCTAATAGTATTTCTTAATATTGCGTTTACAGTACCAGCTAAACCTTTTAAATCACTTATCTTTGCTACTTCTACTGTGGAGGAAATAGCTGCAGAAAAAGGTATTTTATCCATTTTTAATAATTGATATAAACCAATATGTAAAAGCCATCTAAGTTTTGGAGGTTGCTTCTTATGGGAAATTTTGGATATATGATCTAGCCATAGGTCAAGGAAATTTCTATATCTTATACATCCAAAAGATAATTCAGTTATGAATGCTATATCTAAAGCATTAAACTGATAATTTTTTAGAACCTGTTCTAATGCATGATCTGAATAGATTCCAGAACTTACCTTTAAAAGAATTTCCCAAGATGCTTTTCTTTGAAGGTATCCTGTTGCCAAAGTATCAAAATGTTGTTTAGGGATATAAGCCAAATATACTCTTTATTACGAATATTTAACTTAACTATTAATCGAATTATTAAACCAAATAAAACCAAGAACAGTTACTAGGGTTAAATTGAATCCCAAAAATAAATAGATGTTTAGAGAGTGAAGTTTTTCCCTAGAAAAAATTTTATTTTTATTATATTTCATTAATAATTTAAAGAAAAAAATTTTAAAATTATTTGTTTATAAATTTAACATAATCTTTTGATATTTCTTAACAACATAAGGTTCTCTTAAGTTTTTAAAATTTGTAATTTTTTCAATTATTTATTTAATAAAGTTTACTAATAAATTCCTCAGCAATGATAAGATGACCATTTAACTTTTCTACACTCATTTTATCTAGATTCCTTGTTAACATAGATAGCCTATATTGTTTTCTAAAGTAAGTTTCATTATCTTTTATAAATTTCCAGAATAAACCATCCCAGATTGAGCACCAAGCACCACTTTTATAATCAGACATTTTTTTTACATAATTTGAGCTAGATATATAAGGTTTTGTAGAAAAGATACCCCCATCACTAAACTGGCTCATTCCATAAACATTAGGAACCATTACCCAATCATAAGAATCTATAAACATTTCCATAAACCATTTATAAACTTGATCAGGATGTATCCGACATAAAAGCATAAAGTTACCCATAATCATAAGCCTTTCTATATGATGGCAATATCCATATTTAATAATATTTTTTATAACATTATCTACTGGCTCTATTCCTGTGGTACCTTCATAAAAAGCATCAGGAATCAGCTTATTCTCAAAATTCCAAAAATTAGTAGTACGCATTTTTGTGCCATGTTTTTCATAAACCAAACTAATAAATTCTCGCCATCCAATAATTTGACGAATAAAACCTTCTAAAGAGTTAATAGGAACTCTATTATTCTCACAATAATTCAATACCTTATTTATAACTTCTTTTACAGTCAATAAACCAGAATTTAAAAGAGGCGAAAGCAAACTATGCCACAAAAAAACTTTTTGCTTACTAATTGCATCTTCATAATCTCCAAATAGAAAAATTCTATTTTCTAAAAAATCATTAAGCCATTTATCTGCTTCATCGAAAGAGGTTGGATATATAAAATAATTACTTTCACCTAAGCACTCAATATTCAAATCAGAGATTATTTTTTCAGCCTGAATTACAAACTCATTTTTTTTTAATTTTGGTATTTCAGGAATATTTATAATTTTGGGTAACTTCTTTCTATTTAATTCATCAAAACTCCATTTACCTCCCTGAGGTGAACCATCAGGATTGACTAATATATTCTGACTTCTTCTTTGGTTCTCATAAAATCTACCCATTAAGGGTTTTTTGGGATTTGATCTAAAAGAGTCTCGTAAATCTTCATGAGTGATAAACATTGGTGAGTGAAAAACTTCTAATTTGAGATTATTTTCTTCAACAAATCTTTTTATCCTTTTCATAATTAAAAAATCATGAGGATTTATAATATTTATTTTTTGATATTTTTCATCTATATGTTTTGATAAATAATCAACTGTAGAAAGATTATCCTTGTTCTTAACATAAAAAACTTTATGGCCTGAAGTTTCTAAATATTTTCTATAAGCAAGCATTGAGGCTTTATGAAAAATTAATTTATTTTTGTGATATTTTAACTTTTGAAATTTATCATTTCCAAAAAACAACGAATCTTCTATCATTAAAATTTCGCAATTTAATTTTAATATTGGACTTTCTCTAAAGAGTTGATTTGGGAAAATGATTGATATTTGATTCATATTACTGATTTTCTAATTCTGCAACTATTTGAACAGTATTTAACTTCCTTCCAGCAATTTTTCCATTTTTTTCTCCAATTAAATGGCCTGTTGCAAACTGGACAAATTTTACTTTGTAAGTTCTTCAAAATTTATAATTTTCTTTTATGAGTAGATTTAAATCTAGTCGATTCGTTAAGATCCATAAATTTTGTTTTTCTTCCAGAAACTCTTTTTCTCCAAACTTTAAAGGATTTAGGCTTAAGGTTATTTCTCATGATTCTGATTGCATCATCTTCTTTTAAACCAAATTGCTGCTTAATAGCCTCAAAAGGAGTTCTATCTTCCCAACACATTTCAATTACTCTATCTATATCAATAATTTCCATATTTATTGTTCACATTCAGATGTACATAGTTTCTCAATGTTTGATCTACCCGTAAATTTAAGCCTATATTTTGCCCAGTATTGGTAAAATAATCTTAAAATTGGAGACAAAAATTCAATTTTTAAAGGATAATAAACCCATCCGAGTCCTATTAATTCATATGCATATGCGAGCACGTCTAACCCTTTAATAATATCTCCATTTTCCAAAATCCCATGAAGATTTGACATTGCTGCTGCATATGAAATGTCCTTAAAGAAAATAGGATTATAATCATTTTTACTTATATCAACAAAGTTAATTTTTTTTAAGACGTCTTTCCCTTTTAGAAAACTAGTTTCCCTACGACATAAAGGACAACCACCATCAAATAAAAAAATAAATTTATTTTGCATATTCCTTTTTTAATTAAATATAAAGTTGAAAATCTTTTTTTGTGGATAAATAAAAATTAAAAGCTTTATTAAATAATTTCTTGACTTTACAAACTGATTTTTAAATAAGCTTTATAAAGCCTTAATAATTTATTACTCTAATTTAATCAAAAGTTACTTATTTTATAGTTAATAACCATTGATTAAGGGATACATCAATGGTTTAATTTTTTTTTAGAAAGTTTATTCGTCTAATAGATGTACTCCTTCTCCAATATCAGGAGCAAATTTGCAATATTTTTCGAACACTATACCAACTCCTCTCATTTTCTCACCAAGTTCGTCTTTAAAATACTTCCACTCTTCTGAATCCTGTTCAGGTAAAGTCCAGCCTTGTTTTTCTACCATACTTGTTATCAATGTATAATCCCATTCAATGTATGCCATTTAATAACATCTAATTTCTAAAAATATTATAAACTAAACCACGAACGAAATATTCCCAAGATTAAATTTTAATTATGGGAAATTTAATTAAAACTAAAGGATTTATATTTTGAGTTATCTTTTTTGAACTATATTTTTTAAATGAATATAATTAAGCTAACTATCTAAGCATTTTTAAGATGTCAATTTTGCCAAGAAGATTTGAGCGAATTAAGAATGTTTTAAATTGTCGAATGAAGAACTTAACCGTTTTGGTAGAGGCAGTAAATAAACCCCATAACTTATCTGCAATATTAAGAACATGTGATGCAGCAGGTGTTTTTGAAGCAAATTTCATTTGCGAGAAAGACAAAGTTAAAACTTTTAATAGTACAGCCCAAGGAAGTCAAAAATGGGTCAAATTAAATAATTATCAGACAAAAGTTTCTGCGGTATCTGAGCTAAAAAAGAAAGGCTTTAAATTATATGGAACGACACTTAATGAAAGCTCCACCGATTATAGGAATTTTGACTATTCAGAAAATACTTGTTTCGTTTTAGGAGCAGAAAAGTGGGGATTGAGCGATGAACTTAACTCAAAGGTTGATAAATCGATCTTTATACCTATGACAGGAATGGTCCAATCTTTGAATGTTTCCGTAGCAGCTTCTATTTTACTTTTCGAAGCTATTCGCCAAAGACAACTTAAGAGTCTACTGCCTATTAATGGAGAAGGTTTAAGTACAAAAGAATACCAAAATACATTATTTGAATGGAGTTATCCTGAGTTAGCTTCTATTTACAGAAAGTCTGGAAATAAATATCCGACCCTTAATCATTATGGAGAAATTAATTAGGTTGCTAATTAAAAAAAAATAAAATTCACTATCACTTCTCAAAAATATTTTCTATTTCTTCCCCTATAAACGAGAGACCTAAGACTAAGAAAAACATTGCTAATCCAGGGAATAAAGCAGTCCACCAAATTCCAGTAGGTAGAGCCGAAAGTGCAAGATTAAGATCACTTCCCCATTCAGGGACATCTGCAGGAACTCCCAAACCTAAGAAGCCTAAACTTCCCAATACTAAAACTGCATCGGCAGCATTTAAAGTAAGAAGAATAGGCAAAGGAGTAATGACATTTGGGAATATATATTTAAAAATTATAGTTTTAATATCAGCCCCTGAAACTCTTGCAGCTTCAACATATGTCTCAGATTTTATTAATATTGTTTGATTTCTAATTAACCTAAAATATTGTGGAGAATAA
Organism: uncultured Prochlorococcus sp.; assembly: GCA_902572065.1. The sequence goes on along the minus strand of CACGEL010000001.1, from coordinate 64,996 downwards.
ACTATACACAAGGCTATAGAGGCATTAATAATCCCTTTACCCAATACAAAGGCTACAACTACTGAAAGCAAGATAACAGGTATCGAAAAAATAGTATCCATTAAAAGTGATAAGCATTTATCAAATATCCCTCCAAAATATCCACTCACCAAACCTAATGGTACTCCTATAATTGAAGCTAAGAAAATAGCAAGTAATACAACTTCAATAGCTATAGATGAGCCTTGTAAAGTTCTTAAACAAACATCTCTTCCTAATCTATCCGTACCACATAAATGTTTTAGTGAAGGTGGGGCAAAGATATCACTACTAAAAGATGAAAAAGAATAACCAAAAAAGTTATTAGCCTCTAATACTTTCATAATCAATACTATTAAAAGATATGAAAGGACAATAAAAAATCCAGTCCTTCTTATTTTCTGCGGAACTTGATTTGATGAGTTTGAATTCACAAATTTGTAATTTTCGAATCAACTAAAATATAACTATTGTTTGAAAGATAAAATAGCTTTAAGTTTTTAATTTGACATTAATTACTGATTTAACTTTAGAACTGCCATAAAAGCTTCTTGAGGTACATCAACTTTACCCATTGCCTTCATCCTCTTTTTCCCTTTAGCTTGCTTCTTTAAAAGTTTCTTTTTTCTAGAAATATCACCTCCATAGCACTTAGAAAGAACATCTTTTCTTAATGCACTTATACTTTCACTAGCAATTATACGGCTACCTATTGAAGCCTGGATAGGTATTTTAAATTGTTGTTTTGGAATAAGTTCTTTTAATTTCTCAACTAAACTTCTACCAATTCCATAAGCCTTATCTTTATGGACGATAGAAGTTAATGGATCTGCTCTTTCTGAATTTATTAGAACATCTAATCTTACAAGGTTATTCTTTCTATATCCAATTAAATGATATTCCATTGATGCATAACCTTGCGTTCTACTTTTCATCTGATCAAAAAAATCTGTAACAACTTCAGCTAATGGAATTTCGTAAATCAAAGTAACTCTATCTGTTGTTATGTATTTCATATCTATAAATACTCCCCTTCTTTCCTGGCATAAACCCATTAATGTTCCATTAAATTCATTAGGAGCATAAATTTCCATTTTTACATATGGCTCTTCTATTGATTCTCTAAGTTGTGGATCAGGAATTGTAGAAGGATTATCAATAAAAATATGTTCCTGCTGATTTAAATTAACCTTATAAATAACTGATGGTGCCGTTACAATTAAATCCAAATCATATTCTCTTTCCAATCTTTCTTGAACAATCTCCATGTGAAGAAGTCCTAGGAACCCACACCGGAATCCGAAGCCCATTGCGCTACTGGTTTCGGGCTCATATTTTAGAGCCGCATCTGATAATTGTAATTTTTCAAGAGATACTCTTAAATCCGGGAATTGATCTGCATCAGTCGGGAACAAGCCACAAAAAACCATTGGATTAGCTGTCTTATAACCTGGCAATGGATCATTTGCAGGTGAATTTAAAAGGGTAATAGTATCTCCAACTCTCGCATCAGCAACTGATTTTATAGAAGCAGCTAAATAACCAACTTCTCCTGCGTGTAATTCATCAACTTGCTGCTGATCTGGTGCCATTATACCTATTTCATCAAGTTCATAATTTTTTTTACTAGCCATTAATAATATTTTATCTCTCTTATTAATTGATCCTGATATCACCCTGAAATAAACAATAACTCCTCTGTAGGGATCATAATAAGAATCAAAAATTAATGCCTTAGTCGGTAATTTTTTTTCATCTTGAGGCGAAGGGATTCTTTTAACAATAGCTTCCAAAATATCTTTAATACCAAATCCAGTTTTTGCTGAGCAATTTATTGCATTAGATGTATCAAGTCCAATTATTTCTTCTATTTCTTGTTTTATTTTTTCAGCATCCGCTCCTGGTAAATCGACTTTATTTAAAACAGGGATTATTTCAAGATTGTTTTCAAGGGCAAGATAAACATTAGCCAAAGTTTGAGCTTCTACTCCTTGACTTGCATCAACAACAAGTAAAGCACCTTCACAAGCCTGCAGAGATCTACTAACCTCATAAGAAAAGTCAACATGTCCAGGTGTATCTATTAAGTTCAAAACATATTCTTGAGAATCGTCCGATGTATATTTCATACGCGCCGCCTGTAATTTAATAGTGATTCCTCTCTCTCTTTCAAGATCCATACTATCCAAAAATTGTTCTTGCATATCCCTTTGCTGAACAGTCCCAGTATCTTGGAGCAACCTATCCGCAAGAGTAGATTTACCATGGTCAATATGAGCAATTATGCAAAAATTTCTTATTTTTGAAACAGATATATCAGTCATTTAAAAATAAAAATTCTCCTCCTATGGCATCTTAATTAATATTAGCTAATTAGAATTATGGATGAAAACCTAAAATCGAATTATTTCTTTTTTTGATATCTTTAATGAAATTACTATCAGTTTCAGAGGACGATTGTTTTGGATAAATCAATTCATAAATCTTTTTCTTCAAATTATTCTTTTCATTTAAAAATAAAACAGATTTTTCTAAAACTTCAACCATAATTGAAACTGCAGTACTTGCACCAGGAGAAGCTCCTAAAAGGGCAGATAATGTTCCATCTGATGAATTCACAATCTCCGTTCCAAATTTCAAAGAAGCACCACTATCAGTTTTTTTAATTATTTGGACCCTTTGACCAGCATTCTTCAAATACCAATTAGAGGGGTTAGCTGATGGCATCATATTCTTTAAATTCTCAACTCTTGAGTTATGGTTCTTTAGTGATTGTGTTATGAGGTAATTAATTAAATCGTTGTTTTTAAAACCAACATCCAACATAGAAATAATATTATTTTTTTTAATTGAACTAAATAAATCAAAGTATGAACTCTGCTTTAGAAATTTTGTTGTAAATCCAGCAAAAGGTCCATATAAAAGTAGTTTTTTACCATCAATCCATCTAGTATCTAAATGAGGGACTGACATTGGTGGTGAGCCAATATCAGCCTTACCATAAACTTTTGAGTTGTGTTTTTCTGTTAAAAATTCTTCCTCGCAAATAAGCCATTTCCCACTAACTGGAAATCCTCCATAATTCTTTGCTTCTGGAATTCCTGATTTTTGCAAATAGTTAATTGTTTTCCCCCCAGCTCCAATAAAAACGTAACCTGTTCTAATCGAAGTTCTTCTCCCTCCTGAACTAATTTCTAATTCCCATTTATTCTTATCAATTTTCTTTAAATCTACTAATTGTGTTTCATATCTAATTTCAATATTTTTGTTTAGAGAAACTAATGACAAATACTCCTTAGTCAGAGCCTCGAAATTAATATCTGTTCCTCTAAGTATTCTGGTAGAAGAAATTTCAGTCAATGGATTCCTATCTTTGGTTATTAGGGGAGCCCATGATGAAATCTCATCAAAAGACGTAGAAAATTCCATATCAGCGAATTCAGGATTTTTAGACATTTTCTGATATCTTTTCTTTAAAAAAGAAATATTATTTCTACCAGAGACAAAGCTAATATGTGGAATAAATTTTAAAAAATTTTTAATGTCAATTTTCCCTGCTTCATACAATGAGGCCCATAATGACATTGATTTTTCAAAAGAACGGTTTATTGAAAGAGCTTTATCTATTTGTATATTTCCTTTTTCATCTAAAGGCGTATAGTTTAATTCACAATTAGCCGCATGTCCTGTACCTGCATTATTAAAAGCACCAGTACTTTCACAACCTGGGTTATTTAATTTTTCTATAATAAGAACCTTTATATCAGGTAAAACTTCTGAAATTAGCAGGGCTAAAGTACTGCTCATTATCCCTGCTCCAACTAAGACTGCATCGAAGTAGATATTATCGTTAGTAGGATTTTTAAAAGAAGTCACAACAGAAAATTATCTTTTTTGCAATTAATCAAATTTCTTTCTAGGCTTATTATAAAGTTAATCCAAAATTATGAGTACTGAAACACTCTCTTTAACAAATGAAAATGTCGAAAAAGTCCTTGATGAGCTAAGACCTTTTTTAATATCTGATGGGGGTAATGTAGAAATTGCAGAAATAGATGGTCCAATTGTCAAAGTCAGACTTCAAGGCGCATGCGGTAGTTGCCCAAGTAGTACTATGACCCTAAAAATGGGGATTGAAAGAAAATTAAAAGAAATGATTCCTGAAATAAGCGAAGTTGTTCAGGTTTTATAAAGATTTTTAACTGCAAATAAATTACTTAGTTTTTAATTCCTTCAATAAAGATGATTCCATATCAAGGCAATCTAAAGGGAGTCCTTGTCCAATAGCAATTAAAAGAGGTGCCAGAATTCCTAGAGTAAAGACTAAATTCGATTGGCTTACATCATATTTACTCAAAGTAAAAGTTATCAAATAAATAATTGAAAAATACGCATGTAAGGAAAGAAACTCTTTTGGCTTTAACACTGGCCACCTTAAAGTATTCCCCAAAAAATATAAAAAACCGGTCATAAAAAATTAGCTACATAAAATATAAACCTGTATATAAACATAATCCTTTTCAAAGACTATTCATAAAAAAATTTACCTAAGATAATAATTAAAAAAAGATTAAATCTTCTTTTCTATTTGTAAAAGCTAGACATTAGCCGAAAAATAAGCTTATAATTATTTTGTAGCTATTGCTACTTTTTCGTTCACCCTCTCTTGAGGGCGCAGTTCGAGTCATACCATGGAACGGGGGATGGCCGTGTTGTCACATCGAAACATGACTACTTTAACTTACAGAGGTAAAAACTACGTTCAAAATAAAAAAGCTGCTACAAAGCAGATTGTTGAACTTACCTACAGAAGAAACGTATACACCAATAGAATGGATGACGCTTCTTCAAGTAATGAAAAAGCAGAATTAAATTACAGAGGTGTAAATTACACTAAATAATTTAATTTAATAAATTAAAAGCCCCTTAGTAAGGGGCTTTTTTTGGCTATATTTATCGAGAGTACATTTCAAGATATGTCTTCAAATTGCTGCAATACGAATCCATCGGATAAAGCCACTGATAAATTTGATCATAAAGATGCGATTCAAGAAAGATATGGTTCAGCTGCTTTAGAACAAGAAAGTTGTCTTTGCACACCAGTTGGTTTTAATCCTATTTTACTTGAAGCCATACCTCAAGAGGTAATTGAAAGAGACTACGGATGTGGTGACCCAACAAAGTATGTTCAAAGAAATGATATTGTCTTAGATCTTGGAAGTGGTAGCGGCAAGAATGCTTTTATTTGTGCCCAAATTGTTGGGAAAGAAGGGAAAGTTATTGGCGTTGATCAGAATCCTGACATGCTTTCTTTAGCTAGATCAGCCTCTAAAGAAGTTACAAAGAATATAGGTTTTAAAAATACAGAATTTCTAGAAGGATCAATTGAAAAACTCGATGAACTAGATAAAGATTTAAATCCATTAATCGCCGACAAATCAGTTGATATTATTTTAAGTAATTGTGTTTTAAACTTGGTAAGTCCAGAATATAGAAATAACCTTCTAAGAAATATAAAAAGAGTTCTAAAAGATAATGGAAGAATTGCAATTAGCGATATTGTTTCTAACAAGAAAGTTCCTTTAAGATTGCAAAATGACCATGATCTATGGACAGGTTGTATTAGTGGAGCATGGTATGAGCCAGAATTTATAAGTGATTTTAAAGAACTAGGTTTTAAAAATTTAGAATTTGCAGAAAGGAATGCTGAACCTTGGAAAATTATTGAAGATATTGAATTTAGAACAGTAACTTTAGTAGGAAATATTTAAAAAATTAAAGAGTTAACAACTTTGAATTTACCATGGGAAATAATCTAAGAGACCAAATACCAGCATTAAAAAATAAGTATTATTTCAACTATGGTGGTCAAGGACCATTACCAAAATCTTCTCTAGAAGCAATAGTTAAAACTTGGGAAATTATCCAAGATTTAGGACCATTTACCAATGATATGTGGCCTTTTATTTACAAAGAAATATTAACCACTAAAAGAATCATTGCTCAAAAATTAGGCGTCAACTCAAAGAATGTGGCTTTAACCGAGAATATATCTGCTGGTATGATTTTGCCTTTTTGGGGAATAAAAGTAGAAAAGGGAGAAGAGTTGTTAATAAGTGACTGTGAACATCCCGGAGTAGTAGCTGCAAGTAGAGAATTTTGCAGAAGAAATAAATTAATATTCAAAATTTTACCAATCCAAAAAATCAAAAATCTAAACGACGAAAATATAATTTTAGAGATTTTACAAAATCTAAATAGTAAGACTAAGATCCTAATTATTTCTCATATTTTATGGAACTTTGGATATAAAATTCCTTTAAAACAAATTTATATCGAATTAAAAAATAATCGAGAGAATTCTTATCTACTTGTTGATGGTGCTCAAACTTTTGGGCACATAAAAATTGAAAAAGAAGTTTTTTATTCTGATTTATATTCAATAACTTCTCATAAATGGGCATGTGGTCCAGAAGGACTTGGAGCCATTTATGTCTCAGATAGATTTATTCATGAAACAGATCCAACAATAATTGGTTGGAAATCATTAAAAAAAGAACAAGGCATCTATGAACCTTCAGATAATCTTTTTCATGATGATGCAAGGAAGTTTGAAGTGGCCACCTCTTGTATTCCTTTACTTGCAGGACTGCGGAATTCTTTGAATCTTTTGGATAAAGACTGCCATGAAAAAGAAAAAAGCAAAAATATAAAAAGATTAAGTGAAACACTTTGGGATGAATTAAATCAATTAAAAGAAATTGAATTAGTTTTAGAAAAAAAATACTTAAATGGGATAGTTAGTTTTAATATCGAAAATATCGAAGATAAGGAAGAATTTGTGAGGAAACTTGGAGAAAAAAAAATTTGGATTAGAGTCTTAGAAGATCCTAAATGGTTTAGAGCATGCGTACATCAAATGACTACAGAAGCTGAGATTTATTTACTTTCTAAAGAAATAAAAAGAATATTGACTTAAAGCCACATGTGATATAAAGATAAAATTTAATTTACCAAGGTATCTCCGAGCTATCCCAGGCAATAAATTTTCCAGTAGATGCTGGAGATTGATTTTTAATAATATTGATCAAAAATTGGGATGATTTTTCTTTACTAAATAATTTATGTTCTGGAACAAATTTATGAAAAGGTCTAGATAAATCAGTATCTACTGTTCCTGGATGAAGCAATGTAATAGTAGCCTTAGGGAAACGTCTAGCCCACTCAATACTTAAAGATTTAAAAAACTGATTTTGGGCAGATTTTGCAGCTCTATATGAATACCAACCTCCAGTTTGATTATCTCCAATGCTTCCAACTCTTGCACTTAAACTTGCAAAATTAAAATCAAAATCTTTTGGGATAAATTCTTCAATCGCTTTAGCTAATAAGATAGGAGAAAAGGCATTTATTGAAAAAATTTCCATCATATTTTTTTTATCAAGATGTTGTAATCTTTTTTCTGGTTGAAGAGAATCACTATGAAGTCTCCCTGTAGCATTAACAACTAACCTTAATTTTGAGGGATGATTTGAAATTTTATTTTTGAATTGCAAAAGGGATTGAGAATCCTCTATATCTAATTCCCAAAAAGAATTAAATTCACTTTGTCTTCCACACAAAACAACATCTAAATCTTTTTCACTTTCAATCAGATCTAAAGCTAATTGTGTGCCAATTCCACCTGCGCCTACAACTAAGGCTAAACCTTTCATCTTATTAAAATAACTCCATTGAGTCTAAGAAACTTTTCTTGTGATTTGCGTAAAGATATTTCTTAATTTGATTAGGAAATTTTTTTAAGATTTACTTTTTTCTTTTAATAATTTATAAGCTATTTTTCTATCATCAAAATCAATAACTTTATCATTAAGAATTTGATAGTCTTCATGTCCTTTTCCTGCAATTAAAACAATATCTTTTTTATTGGCAAATTTAATAGATTCATTTATTGCTTTAAATCTATCAATCTCAAGTGTTATTTTTTCTCTTTTTTCTATACCCATCAAAATATCATTTATTATTTTTTGCGGTTCTTCTGATCTTGGATTATCTGATGTTATAAACACGTGATCAGAAAACTTTTCAGCTATTGATCCCATTAAAGGCCTTTTACTACGATCTCGATCTCCCCCACAGCCAAAAACAGTTATGAGTTTCCCTTCACAAAGTTTTTTAATTGATTGCAAAACTTTTTTTAATCCATCAGGAGTATGGGCATAATCAACAATTACTGTTGGAAGCGATCTTGCAAAGTCATTATTATCAATTTCTATTTTCTCCATTCTCCCAGGAGCACCAGGGAAAGATTTTATTAACTTTGATAAATCTTTTAAAGAGAAATTAAGTTTATACAAAATTGTTATTGCTTGAATCGCATTCATTAAATTAAATTCACCAACCAATGGAACAAAAAGTTGAATTTTTTCCCTAGGTGTATGAAAAATACAGGTGGACCCCCTTTCAGTAAATTTTTTATCTGTTACGTAAAAAAAATCATCATTTTTAAATTCACTCTTATTAATCTTTGTAGAGACTAATGAAGATCTTTTTTCAAGATCAGACGATAATTTAGATATCCAAAGGTCATCAAGATTTAATACAGAAATTCCATCTTTTTCTATTAAGTAAGGTGGGAAAAATAATTTTCTTTTTGTTTGAAAATAAGATTCCATATCTGAGTGATAATCAAGATGATCTTGAGTTAAATTAGTAAAAATAGCCGCTACAAATTCGCAGCCTGATATCCTGTTTTGAGCAATAGAATGAGAACTTACCTCTAATATCGCGAATTCACATTCTGCATCAACAGCAGCATTTAATTTCTTTTGAAGTTTATCAGCGAAATCAGTTGTATGAGAAGCCACCTCAGAGAAGCCAGGCCATCTATTGAACAAAGTTCCAAATAATGAAGTCTTTTTTCCTAATTTTTTTAAAAGATATTCCAATAAAAAAGCAATTGTTGTTTTTCCATTTGTACCCGTAACACCAATAAGTTTTAGTTTTCTTGAAGGCCTATTCCAAAACTCAGCGACAATTTGACCAAAAATATAATCTAAATTATCCTCTATAACCAAAACTCTTTTTCGGTCAATAGATCCAATATTCTGTTTTGCAGCAGATCCAATAATGGCAGCCTCTGCACCATTTTTAATTGCCTCAATACAATATTTTCCTCCATCAACATTTAAACCAGGCATACCTAAAAACAAAGTTCCTTTTTGTACTTCTTTAGAGTCAAAAGAAATATTATTAATTTCTTGATCTAAAAGATCTAATGAAGGGATAATTCCTACCAAATCTAAAAGTTTATGTAATTTTATATATCTCATAAAACAAAAATTATTTCTTCAGAATGGTATTAATATTTTTCTGAAACCAATTCTTTAATTGATCATCTTTTAATCTTGGAGAAATACGAGGCAATTCTCTAATTTCCTTGGACCTAACTCCTTCAACCGCAATAACAGGTACTTCATAATCATATTTTTTATATTTATCTTTATATAAATCGAACCTATCAATGTCAATTTCTTTAAGCTCCTCTAGATTAGGGAATAATTCATTAAGATTTATTTTTGCCAGTTTGTTTTTTAATGAATCACAAAGGCAACATCCCTGCCTAACAAAAATAAATATTTTCATTCATTTAATCAGGCACAGGGTCACATCCACAGGGAGTTAAAGGATGACATCTGCTTAATCTTCTTAAAGTTAACCACCCTCCCTTCCAAGGACCATGTTTAGTAATTGCCTCGTATCCATAAGAGCTGCAACTTGGAATAAATCTACATCTTGGTCCAAAAAAAGGAGAAAACCACTTTTGATAAAACGAAATCATAAAAAGAAGTATGGAAGTAATTGATTTATTAATAGTTTTGAACACTTTAATGATGTAAAATAATATTTCAGTAGTAATTTAGTTTAATTGAATTTACTCAATTATCCAATTTATTGCAAATTTCCATTTAATTTTAAATTATGTCAAGATACCGCGGCCCCAGATTAAGGGTTACGCGTCGCTTGGGAGAACTACCAGGTCTCACTAGGAAAGCTTCAAAGAAGTCTAATCCTCCAGGTCAGCACGGCCAAGCCCGTCGCAAGCGATCAGAATATGCGATTCGTTTAGAAGAGAAGCAGAAACTAAGGTTTAATTACGGTGTTTCTGAAAGGCAACTTGTACGTTATGTAAAAAAAGCAAGAGCTCAAGAAGGATCTACAGGAACCAACCTATTAAGACTTTTAGAAAATAGATTAGATAATGTTTGTTTTAGATTAGGTTTTGGTGGTACTATTCCAGGCTCGAGACAATTAGTAAATCATGGCCATGTAACTATAAATGGCAAGGTTCTTGATATTGCAGGTTATCAATGCAAACCAGGAGATATTATCGGAATTAAAGAAAACAAAGCAAGCAAGAAGCTTGTTGAAGGAAATATAGAATTTCCTGGTTTAGCAAATGTCCCTCCTCATATGGAATTAGATAAACCTAAATTAACAGGGAAAATAAATGGGAAATGCGATCGAGAGTGGGTTGCTCTTGAAATAAATGAACTACTAGTCGTTGAATATTATTCAAGAAAAGTTTAATACGACTTTTCTTTGGATTATTGAATCTCTCGTTTAAAAATGAGAGATTTAAATTTATTCTTATTTTTAAAAATAATGGGAAATAAGAAAAATAATATCAAAAAGCCAGGTGTTAAGACCTTATCTATTCACCATGGGGAAACATTTGCAGAAGAGACTGGATGCGTTATGCCTCCTATTTTTCCTACATCTACTTTCAAACATGGAAATAAAGAAAATTTCGACTACACCAGATCAGGTAACCCCAACTTTAGAATTCTAGAAAACATACTTAAATCAATAGAAGATTCTAAATACTGTACAGTTTTTGGATCTGGAATTAGCGCCGTAACTGCAATTTCATCAACACTAAAATCAGGCGATAAGATACTCTGCGAGTCAAATCTTTACGGTTGTACAGTGAGGATGTTAGAAAAAGTTTTCAAGAAATTTGGTGTAGAAGTTTTATACACAGATTTTACGAATAAAAATAATATCAAAAAGATTTCAAACTTTGAACCAACATTGATATGGCTAGAAAGTCCAACTAATCCACTTTTGAAGGTACTTGATATTAAGGCGATTTGTGATGAAGCAAATAAATTCCAAATCCCCATAGTTGTGGATAACACCTTTTCTACAGCACTTATCCAAAAACCCTTGGACCTTGGCGCAACACTATCGCTTGTAAGCACAACAAAATTCATTAATGGACATAGTGATGCACTTGGTGGAGCAGTACTAACAAATAATAAGGAATGGAATAGTAAAATGCTTTTCTCTCAAAAAGCTCTAGGGCTTCAACCATCTCCTTTTGATAGTTGGCTCATTACGAGAGGCGTAAAAACTCTTCCTTTAAGAATCGAACAACAAACGCAAAGTGCAGAATTAATTTCTGAAGAACTAGAAAATCATAAAATAATTAGTAAAGTAATTTATCCATTTAATGAAAAACATCCGCAGTTTAATTTAGCAAAATCTCAGATGCAATCTGGTGGTTCTATGATCACCCTAAAATTAAATTTAAATAAAGAGGATACTTTTAAATTTTGCAAATCTCTAAAATATTTCTCGCTAGCAGAAAGCCTTGGAGGTGTTGAAAGTTTAATTTGTCATCCCGCAACAATGACTCATGCTTCTGTTGATGATAAAACAAAATATCTACTAGGGATAGATGATGATCTTGTCAGATTATCGATTGGATGTGAAGATACAAACGATTTAATCTCAGATATTTTATTTGCTTTAAATAAATTTTGAAAATTGAGAGATTTACTTAAAAACCCTATATGGAAAAATTTAGAGTTGGGATATTCTATTCCTGATAGTATTCATGCTGTTTCTGTAGCATTGCCAACATGGAATGATGTAATAAATTATGAGGAAAAAAATCAAGAATGCATAAAATTATTGCAGTCAATCTACCCACGGTTTGGGCTCAACCCCTTAGTGAAAAGATTATGTGAAAAAGTAAAAAAAGAAAATCACTACAGTAATAAAAGTATCTGGCCATATCCGAATGAAAGCATAGCTTTTAAAGCCAAAAAATACATTGATAGAAATACTTCTGAAAAATACTCATTTATAGAAAAAAGACATAATTTAGCTTTTTTAATAACTGAAAAGGAAGGAAGTATTTATGCAAAATATTTTTGGCAACATACTGGTCTTGGTATATCTTCAAGAGCTGCTGCGATAGAACTAGGTCTTGAAGATTGCCCTCCAATTTCTTATGTAAATGAATGTTATCAAAGTATAAAAAATAGAATTTCTAAATCTACAAAAATAAACTCTAATGATATTCACTTAACTTCATCTGGCATGTCTGCATTGCATACATCATTAGAAATCATATATAAATTATTTCCAGCCAAACCAACACTCCAAATTGGTTTTCCATATGTGGATGTACTTAAATTACCAAGGAATATCTTCCATGGAGCAAAGTTAATTACAGAAGAAAATTGCGATAATATTGAAATAGAAATCAAAAGAATAAATCCATCAGCATTAATTATTGAACTACCAAGTAATCCAATGCTCAAATGTGTAAACATTAAGAAAATTTCAAGAATAGCAAATAAATTAAACATACCACTGATTATTGACGATACTATTGGCTCAAATTTGAATATAAATTCCCTAAAATATGCGGATATAGTTTTCACTTCACTGACAAAAATCTTTTCAGGTAGTGGAGATATTCTTGCTGGTTCATTAATACTAAATCCAAAAAGCAAATGGATTGATGAGTTTAGAAATGCATTGATCGATATTAATCTTCCAATCCTTTCAGATGGAGATATAGTTTATCTAGATAAAGTGAGCAGAGATGTTAATCAAAGAGTTTTTAAACAAAATAAACAATGTTTGGAATTAAAAAAAAGATTAGAGTCCCATAGTGAGATCAAAAATATTTTCCATCCTGAAAATTGTCCCAATTTCAATTCAATAATTACTCCTGATGGAGGATACGGATGCCTATTATCATTTGAATTACATGGAGGACTAAACAAAGCTAAAAAGTTTTATGATTCTCTTAAAATATCGAAAGGACCTAGTTTAGGCACAAAATTTACTCTTGTTTGTCCTTATGTATTATTAGCTCATTATGAGGAATTGAATTGGGCTGAGAGTTTTGGGATACCCTCACACCTTATTAGAGTATCCGTTGGACTAGAAGATCAAGATCACTTATGGAAAACCTTTTCTGAAGCACTAAATAATTTTTAAATTCCAAAGTATTTACCCTATGAAGAAATATGTTCTCTTTTTCTGAAAAATAGTTAAAATAAAACATATCTTACATATATAAAATGGCAAAAATTTATGAGGACAACAGTTTTGCTATTGGAAATACTCCATTAGTAAAATTAAAATCAGTTACTAAAAACGCGAAAGCTACTGTACTTGCAAAAATTGAAGGAAGAAATCCTGCTTACAGTGTTAAATGTAGGATTGGAGCAAATATGATCTGGGATGCAGAGAAAAGTGGAAAGCTTACAAAAGACAAAACAATTGTTGAGCCAACTTCCGGAAATACAGGAATTGCTCTAGCTTTTACTGCTTCAGCAAGAGGTTATAAACTCATCCTTACAATGCCAGAATCCATGTCAATTGAAAGACGAAGAGTGATGGCAGTGCTAGGAGCTGAAATTGTTTTAACAGAGGCCTCTAAAGGTATGCCTGGAGCAATAGCTAAAGCCAAAGAAATTGCAGAAAGTAATCCATCTCAATATTTCATGCCAGGACAATTTGATAATCCTGCAAACCCTGAAATTCATTTCAAAACAACTGGACCAGAAATCTGGGATGATTGCGATGGTGCAATTGACGTTTTAGTTGCAGGAGTTGGAACTGGTGGCACAATTACAGGAGTATCAAGATACATTAAGCAAGAAAAAGGCAAGAATATTACTTCTGTAGCTGTAGAACCATCACATAGTCCTGTAATCACTCAGACAATGAACGGGGAAGAGGTAAAATCCGGACCTCATAAAATACAAGGGATCGGAGCAGGATTTATTCCTAAAAACCTTGATTTATCAATCGTTGATACAGTAGAGCAAGTTACAAATGATGAATCAATTGAGATGGCTCTTAGATTAGCCAAGGAAGAGGGTTTGTTAGTAGGAATATCATGTGGAGCTGCTGCAGCTGCTGCTGTCAGATTAGCAGAGCAAGATGAGTATGCTGGCAAAACTATTGTGGTTGTCCTGCCTGATTTAGCAGAGAGATACTTATCTTCAGTTATGTTTACGGAAGTTCCAAGCGGAATAATTCAGGAACCAGTCAAAGCTTAAATCTATTTTTTCACTAGTAATGAATCTGGTGAAATATACATAGCATCACCATAAGAGAAAAATCTAAATTTTTCTTTTATGGCTTTTTTATACAAATTTAATAATCTTTCTCTCCCAATCATTGCACTTACTAATAGTAATAACGAACTTTTAGGAAGATGAAAATTAGTTAATAATCCATCAACTACCTTAAATTTATAACCTGGCTTAATTACTAAATCCACATATTTTGCAATGGGAATAAAGTCATTAATTTCCTTAGAATAACAACTTTCAAGAGCTCTTACGCTAGTTGTCCCTATGGCAATGATTCTTCTATCTGTTTTCTTTATTCTTTTTATTTCCTCCACTACTTCCTTATTAACACTTACCCATTCTTTATGAAGTTTTAAGTTAGTTAAATCTTCTTGATCAATTGGTTTGAAGGTTCCATAACCAACGTGCAAAGTAATCGGTAAGATTATCACGCCTTTTTTTTTAAGATTAGAAATAAGACTTTTGCTTAAGTGTAAACCAGCTGTTGGCGCAGCAATTGCTCCTGGATTAGTTGCATACTCAGTTTGATAACTATTCTCGTGAAAAGATTCTTCTTCAGAATTTTTTATATATGGAGGGAGAGGTATTTCCCCATATTTATCAAGAAAGTCGTTCATTGATTTGAGATCAGTTATGTTTTCAGGAAACTTAATAAATCTCCCTCCAGTTTCTTCATCAACTCCATCAACTACTAAATTAATATTTTGTTCCATAGGAGATTTTAATTTCAATTTTCTATTTATTTTTAACTTTCTCACTGGCTTTGCCAAACATAACCAAACATATTCATAAGATTTTTCTAAAACTAATAATTCGACAAATGTTCCGTTGTCTAATTCGACCCTTAACCTTGCCTTCATTACTTTAGTATTATTTATAACCACGAGATCGCCTTCTCTAAATTCATCCAAAAGATTCTTGGTAAATTTATTAGTTGAGCAGTCTTCTTCTGATTCAAAATCTCTAACTATCATCAATCTTGATTCATGCCTTATTGCAGCAGGTTTGCTAGCAATTAATGAAGGGTCAAGTAAGTAATCATAAGCTTCAAGCTTATAATCTTTTTCTTGATTACTAATTTGAGAAATCAATTAAATCTAAGACACAAGTGTCTCTGGCTCATTTTCAATTAGAGAAGCCAAGTCTTTTAAGAATGAAGCACCATCCGCTCCATAGATCACTCTATGATCAGCTGTTAGATTTACTTGCATTATTTTTTTTACAGATATTGAACCATTACTATTGGCAACAACAGTTGGTTTCGATGATGCTATCGCTAAAATAGCACCGGTACCTGGGGGTAGTATTGCGTCAAATCTATCAACTCCAAACATACCAAGGTTAGATAAAGTAAAGGTTCCCGTTGAGTATTCATCAGGTTCTAATTGTTTTAATCTTGATCTTTTTACGAGATCCTTCCATGCCCTGGATAATTCAAATAAATCAGTATTACATGGTTCTTTTAATACTGGAGTTATTAATCCGCCATCTTCCATCGCGACAGCAACAGCAATATTTATATTTTCTGGATAAGAAATTCCATTTTCTGAAAAACTTGAGTTAACTTGAGGATGTTTATTAAGTGTCTTTGCAACTGCCTTTACTAGTAAAGCAGTCATAGTAACTCCATTCTGTTTTACCTTTTTGTAGAAATTATCTAATCGATCTGTATTGATAGAGTATCCCACCCTAAAGCATGGAACATCTAAACTAGATTCCATATTTTTATTTACCGCTTTTTGCAGAGTATTAAATTGAACTGTTTCTCCAGGATTACCAAAACTATTTCCTAATGTTTCTGTTTTACTTTCAACTTGTAAATTTGCACCAGGAATAGCTGCAGGAGAACCTCCCTCTCCTATCCATGGTATAGAGACTGGTTGGCCATTAGCTTTTAAAACATCATCGGCTTGAATCCTTCCATGAGGTCCAGATCCATGAACCTTTGCCAAGTCAACACCCATTTGAGAGGCTAATTTTTTTGCTCTTGGAGATGCAATTATCCTTGAAGAAACATTATTTGTAGCGGCATTAATTTGATCACTATTAAAGGATGCTGTGCTCTTTTCACTTTTTAAGACGACTTCTTTTTCTTCTTTTTTAACTTTTTCATTATGGACTACCGGTTTTTCTTCAGTTTTATTGCTTACTAATTCAAGTTGATCCGAACTAGAAACTTCAGGCTGATTTCCTTTATTTTGTTCTTGAACAGAAGCTATCTCATCTTCATTTTCTACAATAAGCCCAATAGTTTCTCCTACTGGTGCAGTGCTGCCGGCAGGCATCAAAACTGCCGCAAGATATCCATCTTGAAAAGACTCAACATCCATATCTGCCTTGTCAGATTCAACAACCAAGACAGATTCGCCTCTTTCAACCTTATCTCCAGGATTTTTCAACCATTCCACAATCTTGCCCTCCGTCATAGTGGAACTCAAGGCAGGCATGAATATTTCGTGAGACATAAGAAAATTGTTATTGCATAAGTTTCAAGGGATTTCTACCAAACTTTCTAAAGTTTTTATGATTAAGAACCCCTTTAGCTCTTGTTTTAATTATACGAAATCATGTATACAGTGGGAACTCTCAAAACTTAAGAAAGTAATAATTTAGATCGATTAGAATCTAAAACTTTTCTCAATTAAGATTTATATTTATCAAAAATACTAACTCTTTTATTTAATTATTATCTATTGATTTAATAATTCCATCTTTAACAGTAATTGAGACTTGCATTTTTTCAATAAGATTGTCGCCCACAGTGACATCGCAGAAACTATCCACTTGCCCTTGATCAACAATTTCATCCATCTTTAATTCGCGTACTTGACTCTGTTGTTGAAGTAGATTTCTTTTTTGTTCTTCAATTTCATTTCGTTTCACTGCAACTTGTTGTTGCACCTGACTAACTTGTTCTTGAACCCTTGGATCCAAAGGATTTACAGACTGGGATCTAATATTTTTTACTATTTGCTGCCCCTCTTGTTCAAGTTGAGA
This sequence comes from uncultured Prochlorococcus sp., assembly GCA_902572065.1. Next base: position 47,573 of record CACGEL010000001.1, on the reverse strand, counting down.
TAATTGCTGGTCAATATTTGAAATTGCTTTACTTAATTCTTTTTCAGCATCCTCTTTCCAAGTTGGTGTGACTATAGCTTTAATAGCTATAGAACGTTTTATCGATATTGAGTTTTTTGTGTCCATAAAAAATAAAATTACCTTCTAAATATAGATAGAACAAATCAAATTTTCTTACTAAATTTGTTTTCATACATATTTTCTATTTGTGATGAATACTTTTGTTCTATTTCTTTTCTTTTTTGTTTGAGAGTTTGTGTTAACAGCCCATTTTCTAAAGTAAAAGCATCTACAAAATAACAATCTAATATTTGTTCTTCTGATCTCGCACCTAATCGAACTTTAAGCAAATTATTAATTTGCGATTTAAAAAATGTACCAATATGATTATCGAGGTTTAAATTTGATAAGTCTTCTTCCAAGAACTTATTTTTAACCAATTCTACATTTGGCACCACAAGAGCTGTTAAACATTTCTTATCTTGTCCCACTAGTTGAACCTGATTAATAAATTCAGAACTAAGGATTTCGGACTCTAGCGGATTTGGTTCTATATTTTCACCACTTGAAAGCACTATTGTATCCTTGGCTCTTCCTGTTATAAAAAGAGAACCATTTGGTATTAGAAAACCTAAATCACCAGTATCAAACCAACCATCTTTCGATAAAACATCTTTTGTAGCTAATTCGTTATTAAGATAACCTTTCATTACTTGTGGTCCCTTAACAAGAATCTTTCCGACTTCTCTGAACTTCAGAATCTTTTTTTTATCATCATTCACTATTTTGATTTCTGTAAATGCTAATGGTTGACCGGATGATCCTCTAACATTTAATTCTCTTCTTCTACAAGTTAATACTGGACTAGTTTCTGTCAGTCCGTATCCCACCAAAACATCAATACCTAAAGATTCAAAAAAAAGATCCACATGTTCTGGCAAAGCACCTCCGCCGTTAATAGGGAATTTAAGTTTTTCTCCGCATAGTTGCCTAAGAATATTAGGCCATAAAAAAACATTAGAAAACTTATGCAGAGGATATCGGCTAATAACAGAACACAGTAAAGGAATTTTTGATTTATAAGATATTTGATTGATGTCTAAATTTCTTATCTTTCTTAAATTTGTTTTGAAAACTGAACTATTACTTATCAAAACTTTAATAAGTTTTTGCTTCTTGGGGGGCATTTTTTTCAAGGCCTGAAAAAACCCATCATGTATTGCCTCCCAGAGTCTTGGGACAGTAGCCATTACAACAGGTTTTATTTGTGTAATGTCATCTTTCAGAAATTTTGGAATTGTATAGTATTGTGAACAACCACATGAAAAAAAGAAGTATTCAGCACTTCTCTCATAAGAATGCCAAATAGGTAAAACGCTTAATACAGAAGTTCCAGGTTCTGGATCAGCGATATAGGCTAAATTAATTATTTGATGTAAAAAATTTGCATGAGTTAAGGGAACACCTTTAGGTTTTCCTGTTGTCCCAGAGGTATAAAGAATAGTAGCAATGTCATCAATTTTTGGATTGTATTTTTCAATAATATTATTTTGAGAATTTTCTTTTTCTCCTGCACTTATAAATTGACTCCAACTTATTAAATTTTCAAATTGTTCATCTTCTAAATTGATTATGAATTTCAGTCTTTTTTTTAATTCTTCTTTGTTGTTTAACTTGAGCCAAATCTCCTTAGATTCAACGATTAGTCCTACGGAATTAGAGTGCTCAATAATATAGTCTAATTCTACTGAAGGAGAATTAATACCTCTAACTGCATTTATAGCTCCTAAACGCATTAAGCCTTGATCTGCTACTAGCCATCTTGGAGAATTCTCAGATATTACAGTAACAACATCACCTTTTGCTAAACCACAATTTTTAAAAGAAAAAGAGACTTTTGTTATCAAATCAGCCAACTCAGAATAAGAGAATTTTTCTTTATATTTTCCTCTCAAATCACAAACAGCTAAAGTATCACCACATTTAAATTTTAAATTTTCCCAGATTTGATCAATGTGATTAAGGTTCTCAATATAATCTCTATTTTTGGCAAATTTATAATTTTTAGAAAGAGGTTTGACTGAAGACCAATACGCTAAATCACCCATATTAAATTTTATCTGGAATTTTAATTTCTATTTTGATACAAAATTAAAATTAAATTCTTCCTGAATGATTTTTTTAACAATTCTCTTAACTTCTTTGATATTTAAATTTTTGTTGTAATCGATCATATTTGCCATAAGACAATTCTCTATTCCGCAAGGAATAATTTTATTAAAATTTTCTAATTCGCAGTCAAAATTGATTGAAAATCCATTTATCGTAATCCATCTTTTGCAACCAATTCCAATTGAAGCAATTTTCTTATTTCCTATCCAAACACCAGTAAAACCTTTTCTAGAGTGACAATCTATATTAAAATTTCCAAGAATTTTTATAATTATTTTTTCAATTTTTCTTAGATACCAATTTAAATCTTTATTAAAATTTTTTAAATCTAAAACCAAGTAAGTTACTAATTGTCCTGGCATATGACAAGTAACCTCACCACCTCTGTCTATTTTAAAAACATCATATTTATCATCATTCAGAGAAAATAGTAAATTATCGTAATTAGATCCTCTACCCAATGTATAACAGAGTTGATGCTCCCCTATCCAAATAAAATCAGGGTTAGACTCATCTAAAATTAATGCCTCCTGATATTCTTTTTGTAATTTATAAACTTCATTAAAAAAAGAAATTTTATCAGGTTGTTTAATTATTGCTGTTCTATTAAACATATTTAAGTAGATTTAGAAAGTAAGTAAATATTTTTAGATTTGTCATGAAAATTTTAATACATGGAAAGAATCTTGAACTCACTTTAGCCTTAAAAGAATATACTGAGGCAAAGATAGAAAAGGCAACGCATCACTATAAAGATATCGTTAAAGAAGCAGATATACACCTTTCAATAGAAAAGAATCCAAGAGTTTCATTTCAAACAGCTGAAGTTACAATTTTTGCTAATAGGACCATTATTAGAGCTGAAGAAAAAACAGAGAACCTTTATTCAAGTATTGATTTGGTTTCAAATAAACTTTGTAGAAAATTACGTAAATATAAAGAAAAGCATAATAAAACATTCCATAATAACCTTGTAAAAAATAAACATTCTTACTCCAATGAAACTGAAGAAACAGATTCTTTAGGCAAAGATATCTTCAATGAAGAAAGAAAGGTTATATTACCTGAACCATATATAAAAAATAAATATTTTGAAATGGCTCCTATTTCTCTAGAAGAGGCTAGAAAGCAATTAGATCTAATTGACCATGATTTTTATGTTTTTAGAAACCAAAAAAATAATGTATTACAAGTTATTTATAAAAGAAACCATGGTGGATATGGATTAATCCAGTCTAAATAATTTTAAAATGTTTAATATTGACTATGAATTAAACGAAAGGATACATGCAACTATAATCAACCCTTATTTATCTTACGAAAACTTAAATGCGAACTGCGATTTGATTCAAAAATATAATATTAGAAATGTTTCCACATCTCTTAACTTTTTAAGTCATATAAAAAATGAATTAAGTAATCACAAAGTAAATATAAATACTCTCATTTCTTATCCATTTGCTGATATACCATTAGATTTTATTGATGAATTGGTTTGCTATGCAAATGATGCAGGTGCAAGTGGAATAGAATATACTCCTAATTTTCTTAATCTATTTAAAAATAATTTAAACACTTTCGGTACTGAAATTGAGAGGATTAATTCATCAGAATTACCTGTAACTATTATTATTAACAAAACAAAATTAGATAAAGAAATTTTTGAAACAGCCATAGAAATTTCCCTTGAGTTAGGTATTACAAATTTTCAATTTGGAGATGGTTTTGGAGCTCCAGTTTCTAATGTTGATATAGTTGAAATATTAAAGTTTCTTGGTAATCAAAATTCTATAAAAATTGTTGGGGGCATTAAAAAACTATCCCAAGTTATTAATTTATTTGATTCAGGTATAGATTGTATTGGAACTTCAAATTTTAATGAGATTTTTAAAGAAATCAAACTTATCTAAATGTCAGGTGAAACAAGGATTGAAGGCCTCTGTATTAAAGCTAGTCCCCTAGGTGAAAGTGGGAGATTAATAACTGTTTTAACAGACGAGCAAGGTATTATTAGACTTGCAGCACCAGGAGCCAGACGTCCAAAAAGTAGTCTAGCGGCAGCTACACCTTTAACATATTTGAGTTTTCATATCTTTGGGAAAAGAAGTCTTAAATCTGTTCGTCAGATTAAAATACTTAAAAGCTACAATGGATTGGGTAAAAATATTGAGTGTCTTGCAGCAGCCCAAGCAATAACTGAATTAACGTTTTTATTAGTAGGTAACGACGACAAGCAACAAAGTTATTTATCTAGTGTCCTTATTCACTTAGATCGAATTTATTCATATAAAAATAAAAGTCAAGAAGATTTCAAAATGCTTTCAATAAGCATTCAATCTTTAATTCATTTATTAGCTATTGGAGGGATAAATATCCCCGTAAATTTTTGCTGCAAAACTGGAGAACCTATCATTCCCCCATTAGGTAACTGGGATTGGCAATGTCACTACTTACCAAATGAAGGGTTTTCTACAATAGAAGATTCACAGAGCGTCTTAAAAGTGAATGCATCTGAAATAGCTCTTTTACAAAGGCTTCTTTTCCCAGAGTTACCAATAAAATCGAATGGAGAATTATTAGGACCTAAAAAAGTTTGGCTTAGAATTTTATCAATTGTTGAAAGTTGGATCTATACTCAATTAGAAAAAGAATTATCATCACTAAAAATGTTAAGAGAAGTTTACCGATAATTAAGGATAAAAATGTTACTAAATTAAAAGATATAGTAGTTTGTAACTTTGACTGTTAACTTTATAAATAGTCAAGAAATTTCATGTGGCTCATATTGCCTGGTTAGGTAAAAAATCTCCCTTCTGTGGAAATGTAAGTTATGGGAATTTAACTACCGAAAAATTAAAAGATAAAGGCCATAAAGTTAGTTTTATACATTTTGATAATCCTTCTAATTCAAATGAATCTAAACCCTTATTTTTAGCTAATGATCCTGAAGTAAGTCTTCCATACTTAATTAAATCTCAAGTTTATACAATCCCTTCTCCAAGAGCAGAAAAAGAATTACGACTTTCATTAGAGAGGTTAAAACCAGACATAGTGCATGCAAGTTTGACTTTATCTCCTTTGGACTTTAGATTGCCTGAACTTTGTAAACAAATCAAACTACCCCTGGTAGGTACATTTCATCCGGCATTTGATAAAAACAATAGAAACTTAACTGCAAGTACTCAACAACTAACTTATCAACTTTATGCTCCCTCTCTCGCTAAATTTCACAAAATTATTGTTTTTTCTGAAACCCAAAAAATACTTCTAGAAAAACTAGGTGTCAGTAATAAAAAACAAATAATTATTCCAAATGGAGTTGATGAAAACATTTGGCAACCTATATCAGTAAAAAGTAAAAAATATAATTTAGTTAAAAGTAAGCTAGGAGAAGGAAGAATCTTTGTATATATGGGAAGGATTGCCAACGAAAAAAATATTGAAGCACTTTTAAAATCTTGGCGTCAAACAAAAACTAATAACTGCAAACTTGTAATTGTTGGAGACGGCCCAATGAAGCCAACTCTAGAAAATAGTTTTTCTAACCTAGGCAAAGATAAATTAATTTGGTGGGGATCAGAAATGGATTTAGAAACCAGAGTAGCAATCATGCAAATCGCAGAGGTGTTTTTTTTACCAAGTTTAGTAGAGGGACTATCTTTATCACTTTTAGAAGCAATGTCTACTGGAACAGCATGTGTAGCAACTGATGCTGGAGCTGATGGTGAAGTTTTAGAGGATGGAGCAGGCATTGTAATCTCTACTGAAAATGTTGTAACTCAATTAAAAACTATAATTCCAATCTTGGTAGATCATCCTTCATTCACAAAAGCTTTAGGAGAAAAAGGTCGTGAGAGAATAATTGAAAAATATACAATTAAAAAAAACATCGAAGCTCTTGAGAAACTTTATTTAGATTCTATAAAAATATTAAATAATTAACTAAACTCCTTACTTCGATTAGTCGCAGAAACTATTGCTTCAATTAAAGCAGATCTTAAACTCTTGTTTTCTAAAACCCTTAGTGCGGATATTGTCGTCCCCCCTGGAGAAGTTACCATATTCTTCAGATCGGCAGTTGTTAAATTAGTATCTTTTATTAAGCAAACAGTGCCTAACATCATTTCCATTACAAGTTCTTCAGAAAGTTGTTTTTGCAATCCGCCGCTTAAACCTCCGTCACTTAAAGCTTCAATGATTAAAGCAATTATTGCAGGTCCTGAAGATGTTAATGCTAAGAAAATATCGAGTAAATTTTCAGGAAATTCATAAATTTTACTGGAGTTTTCAAATAAACTTTTTATAAGTTTCTTCTGATCTTCATTAATTTCGTCGCTCCAGGCAATACCAGTTAAACCTTTGCCAATTGTTATTGGTATATTAGTAACGACCCTAACGCATTTATGATTTGGAAATTTTTTAGTAAGAGTTTCTAAAGAAACACCAGCTAAAATTGAGACTAATAAATTACTTTTAGTTTTTTTTAATTCAATTATATTTTTAAGTTGCTGAGGCTTTACAGATAGAAGTTTAACTTGGCAATCCCAAATAATCTCCGAATCTTTAGAGTTAGCCTGAAAAATATTAATATCATAGTTATAGTTTTTTCTAATATTTTCTAGACTTTTTTTCGTATTTACTAGACAATAAACATCCTGTGGGTTTAGTAAATTTCTATCAAATAACGGAGTGATTATAGCTTTTGCAATATTTCCAAACCCAATAACTGCTATTTTACCAATCACAGGTTAATTAAGAAAATGCAGATAATTTAGATTCTCCCCAAGCCGGTGCTGGAGTTGTATTAGTTTCTAAATTATATGGTGATGTCTTTTTGCTTGAAATATTAGAAGGAGAAGCCTCTTCAGGGAAAGAGCTAGTTACGTTTACACAACTAGGAGCAAAAAGAAAAATACTTTCACCAACTCTTTCCTGGTGACCATCTATTGCATATGTACCTCCCGCAACAAAATCTACAGCTCTTTGGGCCTGATCAGGATCCATCATAGTCAAATTTAAAATTACAGTCTTTCTCTCTCTTAATGCCTGAATGGCTTGAGGCATTTCATCAAAACTTCTTGGTTCCATCAAGCTTACTTCAGAAGATGAATTAGAGATGCCAGGCATTCCGACCACGTTTGATGATCTTTTATTATTCATAAATTCAAATGGATTTGAATTTGAAAGGGCATTCGAGTTTTTTTGATTTTGTTTGAAATCATTTAAACTGTTTAATTCCTCTTCTGATGCATAATCCAATTCATCGAAGTCATCATCCAAATAATCATCCCCTGCGACGACTGCCTTTAATCGAGAAATAAGTGACACCTTTTAAGTCCTCTTGAAATTGATAACTAAGGCAAAGAACCTTAAGTAATACATCCACCTCTTATGAATGAATAAACTACCTATACTTAAATAACGTTAGTTATAGTTAACTGCAAGTTTAAAAACAAGATTTTCATAAAATATTAATGATTAATATGATCTATTCCTAAAGATTATGGATCCTAATCTTAACCAAGTAGAACCCGCCTCAATCGCTTCCTCCCAGTCCCCTGACATTCCCATTGAACAATCATGAAGATTGAGTGAATCTGCTAGGTTGCGGCATTTTTTAAATAGTTTTATATTTTCTTTTGAACTCAAACCTTTTGGATTGATAGTCATTAGGCCTTTAACATTAATATTTTTTAATAACTTAATCTGATCCCATTTTTCTATCAATAATTGGGGATTAAACCCTCCTTTACCAGGATCATCACTTAATTTGACTTGCAACATTATTAATGGATTTTTATGTTCTTCAAATGAAACATTAGAAATCTTTAATAACTTTTCATATGAGTCTACAGAATGTATATATTCAAAATTTTGAATTATTTTTCGTATCTTGTTGCTCTGAAGTCTTCCAATAAAGTGCCATTTTATTTTTTTACAATCTTTTAATAAATCTTGCTTATCACTAGCTTCTTGAAATCTACTTTCACCAAAGTCGTTTTGGCCTTCATTATTGATACTTTTGATTTCTTGACTACTAAAGCCCTTACTCACAGCAAGTAAATTTACATTCAATGGTAATTTCTTTTTTATTCGAAGATAATTTGAAATTTCCAAATTTTATAAAAAAGTTTGTCTAAATAAATTCTCCCATTTTGGAAAATCTTCTGAAGATTGTCGCCTGGCTTTTTGCAAGTTTAATTCAGACTGATTTCGAGCATCTAAATATGGTATAACTTCAAAAAAGACTTCTCGTTGTTTAATTTCAACTAAAAAAAACATTTTTTGTGCATACAAAGTAGCATAAATATCCTTCCCCTCATTTCCTGGAGAAACTTGATATAACATTCCAAATGTTGGATGATTTAAATAACGCTCTGAACTCAAACTTAAATAATATGTTGTTTATAATGCACCATACTGTTTTCTAAGAAAAATTGCTATGCAAATAAAACATATCGATAATGAATTAAAAATAATAGTTAGATAATTTTTGTTATCAAATGTTTTTAATCTATCAGTTTTTATAATAATATTTTTTTTAGAAAGTAATGAATCAGCGCCTTGATCGATTCTTAAGAATATATTTAAAAATAGTCTTTCAAACATAGTTAAAAAAACATTAATAGATTTCTTAAACCCTAAATTTCTAAGATTTATTGATCTTACTGATACTGATTTAAGTATATTTTGGAATTCCTCCTGAACTAAAGGAATAAAGCGCAAAGCTAATAGTAATTGAAAAAGCCATTTATCGATAGGTAATCCAACTTTTCTCAAAGGATTCATAAACCAACTTAATGCCCAGACAATATCCTCTTGTAATGTTGTTAAGAGCATCAAATTCACACTGTGAATCACAGTAAAAATTAAAGTTGAAGTTTTTATTCCTAATTCAAAAGCTTTTCTTGATATATTATAGGGCCCAAGATTTATAAACCCTATTTTCTTTAATGGAATTTCTAAAATATTCCATTGTTCCTGGCTTTCTAAAATCAAATTCAATTCATTGGGATCTCTTAAAGGGCTATCAAAAGATTGAATATCAGAAGAAGCTATTAATGATAGAAATCCAATTAGTAATGACAATCCCAAAAGAAAGAGTAGTGAGCGCCACCATACTCTGGAAGGCAAAAAACTTATAAAAGTAAGTACTATCAAAAAAACAACTAAACTTAATCTCCATATTGGACCTGCCCAGACAGGAGTGATTAGAAAAATCAATAACGTTATTAACTTTAATCTAGTGTCTACAATTCTTAACCAACTTCTATTACCATCAACATATTGTCCAATAGAAAATTTAGTAAGAATATTCATTAATCTTTTTGAATAACATGAATATTATTTTTTGATGTCTCCTTTTCTAGGTCTCTTTGCTGCTTCCCTCTCCAAAGTAAAATTATTGGAGAACCTTCAAACCCAAGATTTAATCTAATTTGTTTTTCAATATATCTTCTATATGTTATTCCAAATAATTTGGGGTCATTTACAAAAAGAGTAAAAGTTGGAGGCTGGTTTTTCACTTGAGTACCATAGTAAAGTCTCCCTTGTTTTCCACTTCTCTTGGTGGGTGGGCTTTTCCATCCAAGAGCCTCCTTGAGAACTTCATTAACAACTGATGTTGTAACTCTCATTCTATGTTGGGTTACAGCACTAAGAGCATGTTCAAAAATGTTTTCAACTCTTTGACCAGTCAAAGCTGATATAAAAATCATTTTTGACCAATGCAAAAAATATAATTTTGATCTTAACTCTTTTTCTGATTGATAGATTGTGTAATTATTTTTTTCTACAAGATCCCATTTGTTCACAACAATTACACACGCTCTACCTTGTTCTTCAATTCGCCCTGCCAATTTTTGATCTTGATCAGTAACACCATCCACAGCATCTATAACCAAGACGCAAACATCACTTCTATCAATAGATTTAAAAGCTCTATTAATTCCAAAAAACTCAGTTCCATATTTTACATTTTTCTTTCTTCTTATTCCAGCGGTATCAACTATTTTCCATAAATGGGAATCTTTCTTGATAAGAGTATCTATTGAATCAGTTGTTGTTCCACTTATATCACTAACTATTGCTCTTTTTTCTCCACAGATAGCATTTAGCAAACTTGATTTACCAACATTTGGTCTTCCTATAATAGACATCATTATTTTATCTTCTTGATCTTCAAGATTTAAATCTTCAGGTAGTCCATTAATAACAAGGTCTAAAAGATCTCCCGTTCCAGATCCATGAATAGCAGAGACAGGATAAGGTTCACCTAGGCCCAATTTCCAGAATTCAGCAGCCAAAGAAATCCCTAGGGAGGTTGATTCACATTTATTTACTACAACAATTGTTTTACAAGAGGAATTTCTTAGCCATTTTGCTATTGATAAATCTCCGTCAGTTACCCCTTGATTCCCATCAACAACAAATAAAGCAACGGACGCCTCTTCTAATGCCAAAAAAACTTGAGTACGAATCTCAGGAAGAAATTCGCTATTATCTTCAAAAACTAGTCCTCCCGTATCAACAATTTGAAATTCCCTTCCACCCCAAGAAGCATTTTGATAAGTTCTATCTCTAGTAACTCCAGGTTTATCAAATACAATTGCATCATTACTTTGGCATAACCTATTAACCAAAGTAGACTTACCAACATTAGGCCTTCCGATTATTGCTATTGATGGAAGAGTCAATTATCCCTCTGAGAAATTAGATATAATACAACTATACCTTCAATACGATCTTTTACTTTAAACAAAAGTATTTATTTGATTTCAGGATCTCCATTATGTCCATGAATTGGATTTAAAGGTGGAGAAGAATGAGTTGGTAACTTATCATTATCCTTAAGCATAGATTTAGATTCTACTCCCCAAAAAATCAACCAATTAACAGCTGTTGCTCTTCTAGTTCTCCTTGGATATAGTTCATTAATCTTATAACCTTTAAAACCAAGAATTTTTTTTAAACCTTGTTTATGATCCTTAGGTATTGAACGTGTAAGATGAATCGAGGCATCTCTCTCTGAGATTATTTTAGGAGCCTTATGATATTTTTCTGACCAATAGATAGGGGTATATTCGCTAAAAGTCCAATCTTTAGAGGAGGTTTCTTTAAGATAAAAGAGTCTTTCCCAAATCAATTCGGAAACAAAAATATCACTAACCTTATCATCAAGGATTAAAAAAAGTAGTTTTTTACTTAAAGGCCAAGTAAATTTTTTTTCTGAAGAAGAAAAATCTCTTTTATTCATAATCAAATCTAATTAGTAGTAAAGAGAAGTAAGGCACTTTATTTAGCTCAAATTTAGAAACATCTTGCACAATTTGTTCAGGCATTCCAACATTTAAAGCAATCACTGATTTACTAATAATATCTTCTTTTTTTAATAAATCTTTAACCCACTCCCATCTCTTACCAACTTTCATAAAGACCAAGACAGTTTTATTTTTTCTATTAATACCTATTAAGTCAACTAATTCTTGTTTATTGGAAGGACATTCTTTGATAATTAAGGTCTCGCCTTTTTTAGCCAAATTAAAATTGCTTAATGCTGCTGCTGCTGAAATAGATGATATCCCAGGTATTGTTTTTGTAATTATTTGGGGATAATTATTTTTAATTATTCTCAAAATATTCGATGAGCTTGCAAAAAGTGAAGTATCGCCGAGGCAAAGTAAAGCAACTGAATCGTTATTTTTTATAGATTTAACAATAATATCTGCAGCATCAGACCAAATTTCATCTGGATCAAATTCTTTCCTCGCCATAGGAAAAATAATGGGGATTTGTTTCTTGAATTTGATATAGTTTTTAACTATTTCTGCTGCTAAACTCTTCTTATCATCACTTGAAATTGGAAAAACTATAACTTCTGCCTTTTTAATTGCATTTATTGCAGAGATAGTTAAAAGAGAAGGATCTCCAGGACCGACCCCAACAATTGTTAAGGATGCTAAATCACTTTGAAAATGAAATAATCTTTTCAGAATCTTTTTAATGCCCATAATTTAATTTGAATATTTATTTAACTATGAACCCTTGGAATAGAAAAAGTCTGAGATAGAATTTTCGACTCGATTTTAGATAATTCCTCTAACCTTTTGAAGGTATCATCATTCGAGTATTTATTCTGAGCTAATTTCCAATAAATGCCAAAATGCCTTGCTTCACTTTCAATTAAAGACTGATAAAGAAGCTTGAAAGATTCCTCTTCTGAGTTCAATGCAAGTAAACTTAATCTTTCATGACTTCTCGCTTCTATAAGCCCTGCTATTAAGAAACTATCTAACATCCTATTAGGTTCATCCTTTCTTATACTCTTGGACAATTCAGCTCCATATGGGGGAGGCTTTAAAGCTTTAAGCGAATGTCCAATATCTTTTAAGAAATTAAGTATTTTCTCAAAATGCTCTAACTCTTCCCTAGCTATTGGACTTAAAACTTCTGCCAGATCCGGTTCAGCTGGATACCTAAACATTAATTGTATAGCAACTCCTGCAGCTTTTTTTTCACAATGAGCATGATCAATAAGAATCTCTATTGGATTCGACAATGCAAGCTTTATCCACTCATCAGATGTTAATGAGGATAAATGTTTAATATGGAAAGAAGGCCTTTTAAAATCAACTGGCATTTACAAATAATTATTATTAATTCAAAAACTCAATTATTCCTTCAAGAGCAAGAAAATAACTCTTAATACCAAATCCACTTATTATTCCTACTGCTTTGTCAGTAAGAAAAGATTCTTTACGAAATTCTTCTCTGCTAAAGATATTTGAGATATGTAGTTCTACAAATGGAATTTTTGAGGCTATTAAGGCATCCCTTATGGAAATTGATGTATGAGTGAAAGCTCCAGCATTTATGAGTATGCCTTGAATACTTTTAATCGAGTCTTGGATTTTATCAATTATTTCACCCTCATGATTACTCTGAAAGCATTCAAGATTTATACTTTTTTCTTGCGCGAATTTGGTTAAGTCTTTTTCAATATCAATCAAGGTTTTATTTCCATATATTTCTGGTTCCCTTGTCCCCAAAAGATTAAGGTTAGGACCATTTATCAATAAAATATTCATCAGCAATTAAGTCTTTTCTTTTAAATGCTATCTAGAAAGAAACAAAAAAACCAAAACATTTTCACACAAAGTGACCATTAACTGATAAGTTCAAATAGTGGGGGTCGGTGCCCGAGTGGTTAAAGGGGGCGGACTGTAAATCCGCTGGCTCTGCCTACGTTGGTTCAAATCCAACCCGGCCCACTTTAATATTGCCCTTGTAGCTCAGCGGTAGAGCACTCCCTTGGTAAGGGAGAGGTCTCGGGTTCAAGTCCCGACGAGGGCACTCGTTCGGGACCATTGAGATTATCACTATCAAAGTCAATTATTCAACTCAAGGATTTCATTCGGGATGAAGGTCTACCTTAAGCCAGGAAAGAGTAAAAACATATTAACCACGATAGCTATCGGCCCAAAATACCTTTCGAGTTGGGAAAAGAATGCAATGCCAGGTTGGGTTAATTACTGCAAAGCACATGATCTAGGACTGGTTGTATTCGACAAAGCAGATAGCTCTACTGATGATCCATTCTTGAAGAAAACTCAATGGCAAAAACTACTTGTAGGCAAAAAAATTCAATCTAGTGGTTTAGATGTATTGAATATATGCTATCTAGATACTGATATTCTCATAAGTCCATTAGCTCCAAATATATTTGATGGATACAATACAAAAAAATTCAGACTAGTATCGCAAATTAATAATTTACCTAATGATAGAGAATATAATCTCCGAAGACTAGCCTTTCTGAGACATACGCATCTAGATTCAAGATATGAACTAGATTCTGCATTATTTATGAGCCCAGAAGAAATATTTAGATTTCACTCATTACCAGAACATAAAGACTATGCTTGTACCGGTCTATTTGTTTTTAATGTAAATAACCATGCCGATTTATTATACTCATGGTTCATTAAGTATGATTCAAAAATTCAAACAATTACTGATGGGGGTGAAGAGCCTCATATTAATCATGAAATCCAGTCAACAAATCTTGTGGAATGGTTGCCATATAAATTTCAAGCACTATGGATATATGAAATTGCAATCTACTATCCATTCCTATTTAAGAACTTAGATGATAAGCGCTTAATTAGGGAGTGTATAGAATCTTCCTTATATCTCAATTATTTTCTACATTTTGCTGGATCATGGAATGAATGTGAGATGTGGAAAGTAGGATGCTTTTTTGAAGAAAATGCTACTAGATCAAACCTTGATGCATTTAAGAGCTATATGGAGACGCCAATCACAGGAAATGCAAAGGGAATTATTAGACCAAGAAGAAAGAGTATTTATTAATATTTAGATACTATTAAGAATAGTTTTAACAGTAGTTTGCCGAGATGATAACTAGATTGTATAGAAGAATCAATTTAAACCTAAATTATAAAACCTGGGAAGGTATAGAAGATTTGCTGCTTGAAAAAATCAAAGTGATAGATTATGTACCCATTCAGAAAGTGCATCTATACCCCTAATAATTGGCACTCCATGAGAAGCAGGATCATCCTTCTGAATCCACTCAAAGGGGTCATAATAAATTGAAGGGATCCCTAAAGATTGCGCTATCAAGCCTGTGGAAGTGAAGGGGGATGAGATTGAGGCTCTGCATTTTAATGCCAAATAGAAAGCAGAGACACTAGGGTCTATAGTTATATAATCTTCTTTATTATCTAAATAGTCGATCAACTTTAGATAAGCTTTAGGAAAAAGTTTTGAGCTTACTTTTCTCTTTCGTTTATGAGCCATTTGGATATTTTTCATTGATAAAACTGAATATATATCTTCAAGAAATTTAGTAAGGTAATTTGGGTTAGTATGATATTGAGCATGTGAAGAAGTGCCAAAATATAAAGATTTACGAAAATGTGTAATATCAAAGACTGCGATAGTTTTAAAAGGGAGGTCTAAGATCAAATTATTATCTTTATAAGGAATAGGGCCAACAATATCTATCTGATTAGGTGTCGTAATAAAAGGCATAATTAAATTTTTATGCTGTTCATCCCAGACTAAATATTTAGTCCATGTAAGTGGTTGGAATACATATTTTGAAGAAGGGACCCCATCTGGAAGAGTAGGTTGTTCGCACAATGAATAAAAATATAAAAAGACTGAGGCTCCACTATTCTCTAAGATATAAGTCCATAGAGGACGGTAACATACTCCAGAAAAATTAAACAGGTAATCATTTGCTAAATAGTTTTTTGGAAGTTGATTCACAATTGAAGCTTTAAGAACTTCAAATAGGAGTAAAGAATCTAAGTAAGAGCCTCTTATTAAATTAGTAGAAGAGACGAGAAGTAATCTAAAAAAGAGGAGGACAATTTTGCAAAAACCAGACAAAGAATAAGTCATTTCATAAGGCGGTGGCAAATAACTTATTGGTAAATCTGATGTTTTGATAGAATTGGTATGGGAATTATGAACCAAAGCTTTTGTTTTAAGAGGTCTATTTGGCCACGAGGAATACCATGAGAAAATATCGTAGGATTTCCGTTTAAGGTTAGGAAATGGAAAATTTAAACTCGAAATTTGATAAAAATATGAAAGATTAAAGCTTCGTGAAAAAATTTTTCTATATTTAAAAGAAGTAAATGGAATTCTAAAAAATAGTTTTAAAGATCTAGCAATATTCTTCAGATAACGCACTAATAAAAATCTATAAAACAAATATAATGACCTATTTTTCTGAACATTAATGCCTGCTGACTCTAAAGCATCTATCCAAGAGAGAGGAAGTGGATAAAGAAGATCAGTATTAGATCCAATAGAAAATAATAATGCATTATGGAATCTGCTATCTAAAAGGTATGAGATTAAGTATTGTCTGCATATTAATTCCGAGTTAACGTTTGGGATAAGAGCAAGTTTATCCCGTTTTGAAAAGAGCTTGATGTTAGTTTTTGTGCTTATCAATAAAGACTTCAGGTCTCTATAAAGACCAAGTTTATTTGAATTCTTTAATTTCTGGAATCCACGTAAGCGACTCCTAGTTATTGAGATATTTGCCAGGCCATCTTCTATTTTAAACATGGAAAAAATATAGTAAAGGAATCTAATACAAAGCAGACTACACTAATAATAATATTGGGTTACTAGCTTGCATCACAAAAAAAATCACTAATCTTTAAAATAAATTGCTATCTCTTCACTAGTTTGCATTTTCATTAAATAAGTTCCTTCAAAGCTTTAGTCGGTCTTAAAGAAGGATCTACATTTCTTAGCATTTCAAAATCCGAAAAATCAAAGCCAGGGCCAACACAGCAACTAGCAAAAGTAAAGGGGCCACTACTTTTAGCAGCCTGCCAATATCCAGATGGAATCATTTCAATAGGATTATTGAAATCTAACTTTATCTTTATTAACTCATGATTACCATCATCAAGACACCATAAGTTAAGAGGTGCGCCTTGAAGATAAATCCATATTTCATCAGCAGAATTAACTCTGTGCCAACTACTTATTTCATTCTTAGACAGCAAATAGTAAATACCTGTTATATTATTTCTTTTTTTGCCATCTTCCCTTGTCACATATCTCTCACTTCGCACTACTTCTCTAAACCATCCCCCTTCAGGATGACGCAATAATTTGAATTGATTTATAATTTCAGAAATTTTTTTATCCAAATTTATTTTTTGTAAAATTTTTTAGCCAAATAGAACTAAGTGATTTGAAAAGCTATCAGTGGAATTATATCTACCAATTACTGAAAGAATATCAAGAGCTAAAAAATAAAAAAATATTTTTCTCATTTCTTAGAGGCTCTAACTAATTTCTTGTAAAGCTCTTCTGAAATTGGTTGCATAATTTATAGAATTTTTATCAAATTATTTGTATTTATGCATATTTTTTGTCATTTGCTATACGAATAAATACTTAAAAAATAATTAAATCAAATTACTTAATAAGTTTTTCTAATCCCAAAAAGGAGAACTCATAGAACCTCCAAAAATTAAATATTAGAAATTTAATTAATCACATAAAACCGACAAGTCAACAAAATTCTTACTTTCATCCGCCAATTCTGTCATTATTCTACTAAGCCACTCAGAAGTACTTTCACAATATCCGACATTAACAATCGTCTTAGTTGATGTTTTTTCTTCATTTACCATAAAAATAAGATGTATTATTTCTCAAATTAACTCGAAATATATTCTATGAGAATAAGTTTTAATTACTATCAACTCTAAATAGTCGCATTTAATACCAATTGAAATTTCTTAAATAGAGAAATTCAATAATTGCATTGACATTACTAATCATTCAAGTTTTTCTAGATAAAAATTATTTGCTTAACTTATGAATAACATCAAAATCGAAGAGTTGATGAAAGTAAGGTTTGATGGAATTGCAAACAGATTAGGTCATTTAACAAAAGGGGAAAGCGAGTCTTTATTATTAGAACATCTTGAGTGGCTAGAAGGTGGATGGGAGACAGAAGAAATTTTATTTTTAAAAAAGCCAAATAGAAAATGGTGGTTTTAAAAATATTTTCAAATAAAAAGTTTGAAGAGAGCATACTTTTTATTTTTTATTTTTTATTTTTAAAAATTTTGCCTAAATTGATTGGTAATATCAAAGAGGTCAAGTAGATGCTTATATTTTATATAATTTCTCTAAAGATCGTTCAATAAATTCTTTTTTATGTTTTAACTTTAAATTGTTTATGATCTCATTATGGCCTTAAGCTATTACAGAATGCATAAGATATATCTGACTGCGGCAATGGGCTATTGTCTTGGTTCGGAAGATCCAGAAGAACTTGCTTTTTACAATAAAATCAGAGAAAATATGGATGAGATGAAGAAAGACTCAATAAAAAAAGGGATCCCTCTATCTTTTGAAATTAACAAAGACAAGGAGTGATGAATCTAAATATTTTATTGTTAATTGATGGAAGCTTAATGCTTATTGGATTACCTTTATTGATGATTTTTAAAGGTAAAAAGCTAACAATTAATTCTTTGGAAGTATGACTAATAGATTTGAATGGGATGACACTAATAGTTCTGGAATTTGGTGGAGTACTAATGTAAGTATTCGAGATGAATGTATTTTGCTGAAAGAAGACACCGAATGTAATGATTCTGAAATTGTTGAACTACTAAGAAGTATTGCTAAAGATATTGAAGATAATGGACTCTAAATCTTGATTAAATTATTTCTTTTAATAAATTCACCTAAAAACTTTCCAATCTTTCTACAGCATCTAATAATTCTTTTGTAATACCTTTTTCACTCATAGAATGACCGGAATCACTTACTATGATTAACTCTGAATTTATAAGTTGCTTATTAAGATCCCAAGCACTTCTAACTGGACAAACCACGTCATATCTTCCTTGAATTATTCTTGTTGGGATAGATTCTATAATTTTTATATTTTTCAAAATGAAGTCATCTTCTAAGAAAATATTATTTATAAAATAATGACACTCTATTCTTGCAAAAGCATCCGAAAAGGAATTAATTTTAATTTTACCAACATTAATATCTTTTTTTATAAGATGGCTTGTAGAAAGCTCCCAATTTGTCCATGCAGCAGCAGCTTTTGATCTAAGTGCAATATCTTTAGAAGTTAGATATTTATAAAAAGAAGCTATTAAATTCTCCCTCTCATCTTGAGGTATTACAGAAATATATTTTTCAAACTCATCGGGGAATATCTCACTGGCACCATATTGATAAAACCATAATAGTTCGAATTTTCTACATAAAAATATTCCTCTTAAAGTCATACTCAAAACTCTTGATGGGTTTTTTATTGCATAAATCAAAGCAAGAGTAGATCCCCATGAACCACCAAATAAATGCCAAGATTCTACCTTTAAACTTACTCTTAATTTTTCAATATCATTTACTAAATCACCTGTTGTATTTTCTCTTAATTCTGAAAAAGGTCTTGAAGAGCCACAACCTCTTTGATCAAATTGAATAATATCAAATTTTTCGGGATTAAAATATCTCCTATATCTTGGCTGACTACCTCCTCCTGGGCCTCCATGAATTACTAATATCTTTTTACCATTTGGATTTCCAGATCTTTCCCAATAGATAGAGTGAATTTTACTTACTTGTAAAAAACCTTTTTTTCTTGGTTCTATTTGCGGGAATAAATTCTTTTCTTCCATTGTTTAAATATAATTTATTTCCCTTAAAAAATTAAAGTTTATCTAATTATAAGTACTATTAAATAGATAAATAATAAAAAAAGAGGACTATAATTAAAGCCCTCTTTAAAAATTATTATTTCCTACTTACAGGATTTCAAAATACATAGATAAAGTTTATTTACTCATAAGCTTTAAATAAGTGGTTTAGGGGATTCATTTCGTTAAGTTTAGTCCCATTTTTCGCAAGTAATTATAAAGCGAAGTCTTATCAGACTAATTGATTGAACTTTACTTTTCGAGTGATCCCTTCGTCAGGAATACGCTTCCTATATTTGTAAATTTGCTAAATTTCAGGCGGACTATCAATCATTTAGATTGCCTCCTAACTCAACATTTACAAATTACTCCTATTTATATTTTTAGTAAATCGGTAAATATGCTGATTTACTTTTTTATTGATTCATAGGAGAATTTTAATGCTTTATTTTTTAAGATATATAGAAAATTTTAGAAATACTTTTAATATTAAAATTTTATGAAAAATTAGATTGATATAAAATCTTAACTTTGTTCAGTTTCATAAAGAAGAATGCTCTCAACTATCATCCGATCACTATCTGTTAATTTATAATTTTCTATTTTCCATTCTGCAAACTTTATACAATCATCAAGAGATGGATCCTCATTTCTACTTTTTCTCCACTCTCTTATCCAATCTGCTAGGGCATAAGTAATTTTGGTTGTAAGCATTTTTTACCAATAAGGGTATATTATATCTAATTCTATTTAAGAACTTTTTCAAAAGTTTAAACCCATACCATAAGTGCTTTAAAAGCATTAGATACAAATTGCTCAAACAATCCCAAAATCTTCTATTACAATAAGTAAAGAGACAGAGATAAATAATTAATATTCTAGTAAATAAATATGATATTTAATTATAAAGATTAAGCCTAATTTGTAGTTTATTTATGGTATCTAATTCCTTTCGTGTAATAAGTTTGTGGAGTACAAAAGTTAGTAATATGGAGCAATCGATTCATTCAAATATATGGGGTCTTGGAGATTTAATTAGAGGCACATTTCAGCTTTACCAAATCTGCAGAAAACATAACTTATCATTTGAATTAGATTTCAGAAATCATCCTATATCCCAGATAATGGTACAAAAATCTGAATTTAAATATAATACTTCGAACATAAAATTTCATATTTTTTTAAATACGCTTGAAATGGAAAAATTTATTCTTAAGGCTGCCAAAAGTGAAGAGAAGGATTTATTTATAATGACAAATGGATGTCTGCCTTTATCAGATGTTTATGCAAATCATTTTAAAAAATTTATTAATAAACATTTTCAACTTAAGAGTGAATATAGAAGATTATTAGAGAAGTCTTTACCTTCTCCAAAAAGCTATGATATCTTGCATATACGTCTTGGCGATGATTCTCTTATTGAGAATAAAAATATAATAACTAAAAATATATTAATGATTCTTAGGTCTCATCTTAATAAAGATACTATTTTAATCTCTGACTCAAATCATTTAAAAGATTATGCAAAACGTAATTTTTCTGGGCGCATATTACCTACTAAACCTACTCATTTTGGATTGAAAATTAATGCAAAGCAAACTTTTGATAACTATTTAGAATTCAATATTTTGAAAGGTGCAAATAATATAAAAACTTTTAGTAATTATTCTTGGATTTCTGGATTTGTTTATATCCCTAGCATTATTTATGGAATTCCGATTATAAATCTAAAAGAAAAATTTATAATAAAACTAATTATTTACATATTAAAGATTTTTATAAACAAGATAATAAATTTTTTCAAAAAGTTAAGAAGAATATTTCACTATAAATAGGTGAAAAAAATTTTTTTTGTTTTGGGTCATTTTTCATGGCTTTAATCAAAATGAGAATATATTACTTAAAGTAATTAATTCTCTACAATGATTAATTATTTTAATAAGTTTGTTATTGATAATTGGACATTAGTAGAGGGTGGGAAATTAATAATTTGGGAAGTAAAATTACATCATCCTCAAAATTTAAAACAATAGAAAACCATACTTTTCTAAATAGAGACTTTGATGGATAATAAATCTATAACCATAAGTTTGAAAAGTATCTATTCCAAACTTTAAAAAATCTTTGAACACATTAGCTATGAATCAAGAAAGTTTCTGGCAAATTAACAATAAGCCGTTTGAATAAATTTTTGATTATGAAATTAAAAATAATTAGTTTTGGTAGTAATGAAAAATATATTAATTTAGCAGAGAAAACTGTTAAATCAGTAAAAAATCTCTATTCCAAATGCGAAACTAAGGTCTTTAAACCTAATGATCTTCCTGATGAGATAAATAATTATGCAAAACTATACAGTAGAGGATACGGATATTGGATCTGGAAACCTTACATTATTAAGGAGGCATTATGCAAAATAAAGAAAAACGATATTCTTTTATATATTGATGGCAGATCTGGATTAAGGAAAACTGGCAAGCCAATAAGATGGTTAGATAATTTTATACTTGAAAATAAATTTGATATTGCGTGTTGGCAAATGATACACAAAGAAATGAGTTGGACAAATGGAGATATTATTTCTGCTTTCAATCTAGATTTAAATTCCGAACTAGTAAAAACTGGTCAATTTGCAGGAACTTTTCATGCTTGGAGAAAAAATATAAAATCACTAGATTTTTTAAATGATTGGTTAAACTTTTTAATGGATAATAAAGAGATTTGCAGAGATGAAGTTTCCAAAAATATAAACCATAAAAAATTTATAGGAAATAGACATGATCAAAGCGTGTTTTCTTTAATGATTAAAACAAAAATTATCAAAAATGATTCCATAGCTTTTAAGATTCTACAAAGCAAGAAAATCTTAAATGATAATTTGCATCCACATTTAAAGAATCATCCTAAATAGATGTTTATCTATTTAGATTTAATTTCTTAAATTAGAAGCTTTAATCGATAAAATAAAATCATTCATAAGTTCTTTTTAAAATATAATTTAACGATTTGGGACTATCTTTATAAAATGTTTTATTAATAAAAATCGATAAATAGTCAACGCCTTGTTGAATATTAACCCAAATAGGATTAACTTTCTAAAAGAGCATTAGTTTTTAATTTTCTATCTATATCTAATATGGATTTTATCAAAAAAAACAAGATTCTTACATTAATGGCAATAATAGCAATTTTATCATTCGTTTTAGAAAAAGCTGCGATTATTAAACCTTAAAATATTTATAATTAAAGGAGTTTAATTTTGGATAAAAAAATTGAAATTAATGGAATAAATAAACTACAAGAATAGCTGCAACAATCAATATTGGAGATAATGCGGTAAACATTAAAGTCTTAAAATTAAGTTCCATTAGATTTAACTAAATATATAAATTAAGTAAACAGTAATTTTAAGTTTTGGCAATAAGTAGAATATAGATTTTTGATATATTAGAAATTTAAGTGAAAAAGAAAAAAGAAATATAAAATTTACTACTAATCAACTAGGGATTAAAAATATCGAAAGTTAGAAAATTATAAAAAATAAAATATTTCATATCAAAGTTTTTTTATTTTTTAGGTAATGACAATTCAAATAGCTAATAAAAATTTCTCTTCTTATATATTTTTTTTTGCCTTATCTCTCTTGCTGCTAATATTTGTTCTTTTCTTCTTATTCTATGATCACTTATGGGATTATTATCATTGTAAGCATATAATACTTCACTAATAAACTCTTGTCTCTTGCCTGCCATTTCTAGCATTGGTAACATAATTGCCAAATCCCAGGCTACAGAGTAATATTCTTGATTCTTATTAAGTAAGTCTTGTGGATTAAGAGCTAACCACAAATCATGTCTAAATGTTCTCAAGTGAGAGGCATACCAAAAATATTTTCTGAATAAGTTAAATTCTCTAATTAATCGAGGATATTTTTTTCCTTGCACTCCTTTTGAAGAGATATGACTGCCATAAGTAATTAAGCAATTTGTTTGCTTATACTTTGCTTCAAGAATATTTAAGACATTGTTGCTATATAAATAGTCATCACCATCTATTATCAAATCTACAGTTTTTGTAGGCTCTTTTATCTCTTTACTCAATAAATTATATATATTATTAAGTGCTCCAATTCTTGTAGTATTCCTAGAAATTTTTAAGTTTTTGTTATCTTTACATATTGAGGATGCAATTTTGTAGGAAGAATCTCCTGAACAATCATCAAGTACTTGTACTTGAAAATTTTTATATGATTGGTTGATTATAGAGAGAAGACATTTTTCTATATATTTTTCAGCATTAAATAATGGAACTACAATATTAAATAAAAGTTGATTTTCTTCTACAAGATCGGGCTTTTTTTTCAATTTATTTTAAATTATATATAATTACTTTATAGTAGTTTGAATATGAAAAAGCCAAAAATTAAGTTTTTTACATCAAGAAATTAAACACCTTATAGTTTATTTATAATGATTTTTTCAAGAATGGTGGGTGGACTAGGCAATCAACTATTCCAAACCGCTGCATGTTTGAAATATAGAAACCAAGGAGAAAAAGTTATTATTTCTTTTTTAGGAGATATTCATATACCTAAAAGAATTAATTGTTTGGATTCTATTTTCATAAGACCTGATTGGTTGTATTTTGATAATTCAAATAATCTAAATGTAGCGACAAAATTTATCTCTAAAACATCTGCATATTTAAGATTTGGAAGTTATTTGCCACATATAAGTATTAATGATAGAAATTTCAATCCAAGAGAATATCATTCTTCTACAAAAAAAATATTATTTTTGGATGGATATTTTAATCAAAAATGGACTTATTGCACTCTAAATAAAGCATTTAGCCAACTTAAATTAAGACAAATAGAATTAAATAAAAAATATCTTCCAATTTGTAGAAATGATGTAGTTATTCATGTAAGGGGGGGCGATTTCCTTAAAATATCAAATCTAAATATTTGCAAAATCGATTACTACAAGAGATCAATAAAGTATGCTCTTTCAAAAGGATATATTTCTTTTAAGATTATTTCTGAAGACAAAAAATATGGAAAAGCAATTTTAAAAGAACTAAAGAATTGCTTTGTTGATTTAAAAATATCAATGTTAAATTCAGAATCAATTAAAAATGATTTTAATATAATCAGATCTTCAAAATTTGCAATCTTAAGTAACAGTACATTCTCATGGTGGGCATCTTTTCTATCAAATACAAAAAGAGAATTTATAGTTCCAGAATATTTCTCAACAAAAGAAAAAAGAATTATTCTCCCAAATGAATATATTCTTAGTTAATCAAATACAAAATATAATAATACTTAAATATAAAATATTATAAAATTAAAATAAATTTACTTATTATAATTTGTGTTATGACTTAAAGAAAGGTAAATTCTAAAGATGCATTATATTTTCAACCCAATAAAAAAAATAAGTAAAAAACTTTTAACAATTAGACCAAAAATATTGTCAACAATTCTTTTTATACCTTTACTTTATTTATTGGGTTGGATTCTGGCAAACCCATTGTTAATTATTGGTGTAGGGAAAGAACATATATCTTTAATTGGCACCATCTTTACTTTCTTATTATTTGTTATTTCAATGCCAAAATGGTTTGAAATACGTTGGGGATTTAATAATACATGGATATTATTAGGTATAAATAAAATTGATAAAAAAGAAAATAGATTCTTTTATTTTCTAAAAGGTTTATTATATTCAATTATTTTGTTATCCCTTATATTAATTCCAATTATTAGCAATCAATGGGGGGATTGGTTAGGCAGATTATCACCTGAAATATTCTTGAATTCTCTACTATTAATAATTGGTGTAGGTTTTGCCGAAGAACTTGTCTTTAGAGGTTGGCTTTTAGAAGAATTAAAAAATCAATATGGATTTAAAAAAGCCTTTATTTTTCAAGCCTTGGTTTACAGTATTGTGCATATTGGATTTGATATGCCTTTTTGGCAAATGATAAGTATCCTTTTCGGACTATTTTTACTTGGTATTTTGTTATCACTGATAAGAATAAAAGATAATAATTCCTTATGGGGTTGTGCGGGCCTTCATGGAGGTCTTGTAGGAATATGGTTTTTAATAAATAATGGTTTAATAGAAATCTCAAAAGATGCTCCTATGTGGTTAGTAGGACCAGGGAATATAAATACAAATCCTTTAGGGGGTATTTATGGAATTACATTATTAATAATTTTTTTATTTTTAAATTTTTTTAAGTATAAGAAAAAGATTTTTAATTCAACTAATAATAAATACTTTAATTAAAATGCAAAATCGAATTATATAAATTCCAAAAGAGTAAGTAATGCCTCAAGAACCTTTAATCTTTTCTGAGCTTGAATTATCATTCTCTTAGACTCAGTAACGTAATCAGCTTGAAGAGACAATGTATAAGAATATTCTTCATTATTTAAAGCAATACATTTTTCAATCCTTTTTTAAATCAGAATTATTAATTTTATCTAGTAATTTTTACCTGCAATTTGATAAAGAATTTGACTAAAAGCTTCTACAGATAATTTATTAGTTAAAAAATTTTTTTAATCCTAAGCATTGTTTAAAAAATTGCCTTGAAAAAAATAATTAATTAATAAATTTTTATTGTGAAGTTAAGTTTTCTCTTAAATAGATATAAATACCGATGCCTTTTATTTGAAAAATAATCAGATTAAAAAAAGTTTAAATCTTACATTATGAACTTAGAGGCAGGTTTTCATTTTATTATTTTTTTGCTTTTGTTTGGATTCACTAATTATTCGATGATGTTAAAAAGATATGAAAATGATCTCAAGAAAAGACAAATCATACAAAAGAATAGAATTTCAAATTTATATCCTAAGGGAACTTTTATAAGTTTATAAATTAATAAAAAAACAAATTCCTAATTATTTTTTTAAGTTTGTGCACCTATAGATCGGAATACCTTTTAAAAGTGGATTAATTCCTTTTTCTAGAATTAGAAACCTTTTTTTAGATTTCGAAAAGTTAAATATTTAGCAAAAATATATTTACCATTTAGGATTAGTTCTTTGCCATCCTTCTTTTATTAAATTTTTCCAAAATAATCTTGCATCCTTTATCTTCATTTCTATTCTTGTTTTCATTAATGGAGGGTTTTCACCATGACTTCCCATCACAATGCCCTCTTCGATAAACATATATTTGTTCAAATCATCATTATTTTTATTATTTTCATAAAAACGAATTACTCCAACAGAGTTAGAATCGATTAACCAAAAGTCATTTTCTTTTCTCATTCTATTTAAAGGGTCAATACAAAAAATTTAGAAAATATATACATAAAATAGTAATTAAATATTAACTTTTTTAGTTAAATAATATTTTCATCAAAATCAATTTAGATAATTTAATATTGTCTCTGCCTATTCTTTTTTAATTCTCCTCGTTTTTTCTTGGAATCAAGCCTTCTATTTTGAGAAGCTTTTGATGGTTTCGTGGCTTTTCTAACTTTAGATGGATTTTTTAATGAATTTCTAATTATGGAGCTAATTCTTACTGTAGCCAGCTTTCTATTAAGTAATTGATTTCTTCGATCCTGCACTACGAGACATATACAATTATTTACTAATTTATTTTTTAAATTTTTCTTTAAAACTTCCTTTTGATAATCATTTAATACTCTTGATTCTTTGATATTAAAAATTATTTCTACTCTAGAATCAGTTTTATTTAATTTTTGACCTCCTGGACCAGATGATCTAGAAAAACGCCATTTCAATTCCCTTGATGGGATTACTAATCTGGGTGTAATAATTAAATCCATTTTTATTTTTCAAAACATCCTCAATTCTCATCCGAATACCTTTGTACATTACATTACCAATTAAAAATAGATCGGTAAATACTGGGCGGTTTAGTTAGGTAAACCGAAATTCGGTGTATTTGCCGTATATATTTCTTCGGTTTATGTCCTTACAAGATTCAAAGATTTATAAGATATTTAATTTGTACTTAATTTAAAGGTCAGTATGTATTCAATGTTTGATCTTCTTTTAGAAACTCCTTCATATCGCCCAGTATATGTTATTTCTGATAGTGAGATGAAAGAACTAAAGAAGAATCTTCATCAAGAAGAACTTGATGAAATCAGAACACAAAGAAAAAGACTTGAAGATGCTTTTAAGTCACAATTAAAACATCTTGAAGAAAGAGAAAAAGAAGTAAAGAATGAACTTAAATTAATTTCTGGAACTAAAGAAAAAGCATAGTTTTTTTTGAAAAAACTTATTAGAAAAAAGACGGTTATATTTAATCGTCTTTTTTCTTGGATTTATTTAATAAATCTAATTAGCCACGGATTCATAAAATCTTATCCATAATAGTAATATGAAAAATAATAAAGAACAAATAAGAATGTTTTTACCTTTTAGCTGGGTAATATGTGCTGTTATATCTTTTGCTTACTTAAATGCTCATTTAATAAATACTTAATATAAATGGATAAATTATCAAAGGAACAAGTACTGGCTTCTTCAAGCGGATGGGTTGCATCTCTATTGAATTTTTTACCAGGAGTTGGAGCTGGTTATCTTTATCAGAGAAGATGGTTACCATATTTCATTACTGCCGGAGCAGTGACTGCATGGTTTGTTATAGGAATAATTTTACAAGGTGATAAAGAACCAAGTCAAAAAGAACAATTAATAGGTATCACAGGTTTATTTCTTATATCAACAATAACAGTAATAGAAGCTAACTTAGCTTTTAAAAAAGCTGTAAAAATATCTTCAATTAAAAAAGAAGAAACAAAAACTTCTATTAAAAAAAGCTGGTTTAACTAAATTAATTTCCTTTAATTTTATTAAAATAGTTTGATTTAAAAATTATTGTTTTTTTATTTTTGGAGTATATGAATCTTGAAAAATACTCCTTAAACTAAACATTAAAACTGTTATGGATAAAACAGGAAAAAAGACATAAATAAATTCGTTCATTATTGCTGTTTCTTGTCCTAACAAGAGGCTAGATAAAAACTTAGCTAAAGACATATAAATATTGAAATAATTATATTTCATTATTAGCAATCTTTTCTTTTTTTGAAAATATTTTCAATTCCTTTTCAAGATAATTATGTTATAAATTTTTCAATCATCAATCTATAAATTGCTTAGGCATCAATGTTAATTAGTTTTAATTAAATATCTTTTATAAGTGATATTAATTATAGAAGAATGAAATTTCTTTTTCTTTTAGGCCTTCCCAACCAGAATCAATTAATAATTGATCTAAAGTTTCTTTATCAAAATGCTTTGAACCTGTTTTAACACATCTATTTCTCATTGACTTTATGACTCCGCTTCTTTCTCTTTTGTTTTCTTCATTCATAATCTTGTTGTAAAGCTCAAGCATTTTTGGAGGAATTGGAGTCCCATCAAGGTCAACACCATTTTTAATTGCCTCATCAACTGCTTGCATTCCTATTTTGTTCATAAATTTAGATTTATTTCTTGAAAAATATACTATAAGGAAGAAGATCAATTTATAAGATTTTGAATAATTAATTTACTGATTTTGAATTTCCTTTAAGACCCTTATAGCCTCTTTAATATGTTCTGGGCCATTTAATAAATCTCTAAAAATATGTTTAACATATCCTTTTCTATCAATAACATAGGTAACCCTTCCATCCAATAAACCTAGTACTTTTGGTACTTTAAAAGCTTTTCTTAGTGAATCGTTTTTATCACAAAGCAAAGGATATTGTAATTTATTTTTATTAGCAAATGCCAAGTGGCTAGAAGAACTTCCATTACTTACTCCCCAAACTTGCGCACCAAGAACTTTAAAAAGGTCATACTTATCTCTAAATCCGCAAACTTCTATAGTGCATCCAGGGGTATCATCCTTTGGATAGAAAAATAAAACTAGAGGCGTTTTTAAGCCATTATTTGTTCTTTTTGTTCCGTTCTGATCTAGTAAAGAAAATTGTGGAACCTTATCACCAATCTTCAAAATAGTTTCTATAAAATTCTATCTTAGAAGTAATTAATATTTTTTGGTGATCTAAAAAAAAATATTAGATAAATTTTTCATACATTGTTCTAAAAGATACTAAAAGATTCATGTAATTGAGTAACATTATCTTATATATTTAATAGCTATATAGTTTTTTACTTCTTATTCTCTTCTTGGGAATACTTTTTTAATATAAGAATAACTAACACTAAAAAGAGTTATTGAGATAAGAAAAAATTAGAAAAATTACAACTGGAATAAATGAATTGAAAATCTCTAATAATGATCTTTAGAATTCTATTTTTTTATTTGGAGTAAATACAGAACAGTATGTACTTAATATTTTTTTTAAGTCCATTTCGGAAGAATTCTTAGACTCTAATTTTAATTTTTCTACAGCTTCTTTTGCATCAATTTCCATAAGCTTATATCTAGCGCATGTATCCAATACCTTGAACATTTTTGTAGTAACAGCTTTTGATGAAGGTAAAAAGGCAAATAAGAAAAAAGCAGCAAAGAAGATTTTCATAACATTATAAAAAAGTTAATTACAGTTTTGTAGTTTGGTTTGTTTTACAGGATGCTAATTTTTTAAAGGATAAGAGAGCAAATCAGAATTTCAAGCAAAATATAATTACTTATTGAAAAAATTTACTTACTGATAAAAAAATTTATTAATGTATTATCTTAATCCTATAAAATTTTGATATAAAGTAGGTTTTAATTTATAAATATATCTTTGCGCTAATGAATAATATTATAAAAAGACACAAGCAACTAATTAACTGGTATAAACACAAATTAAACTTAAGTGATTATCAATTACTTTGGTTAGTTTTTTTTAAAGGAATAATAATTACAATTATTTTTCATAAACTACTTTGAAGAGTAACAAAGCAATTTTATAAAAGATATTTTCAGATCATTAGATTATATTAAATAGTAGTTTTAATATTGAATTAAATAAACTTCCATCATGAATATCTTTGGAGTAGGTTTACCAGAAGTAACAGTTATCTTAATTCTAGCTCTATTAATTTTTGGTCCCAAAAAATTACCCGAATTAGGAAAGCAACTTGGCAAAACATTAAAAAGCCTAAAGAAAGCATCGAATGAATTTCAAAATGAAATAGAGCAAGTAATTAATGAGCCAGAAAAAGAAGATACATCAAATTCTCCTGAGAATAATTTGACAAACGGGGGCGATCAAGCAGCTAAAGAAATAGAGGAAAAGGATTTATCAAAAACAGATAGTAATGATGAATAAGATAATGAAGAGGCCAATTACGCCTCTAGAAGAATTTGAAATTGCATTAAATAAAGCAGAACTATCAGACAAAGACTATGAATTAATCGACTACATCAGATATACCAGTGTTTTTACTCAACCAAGTCTTTCCAAAGATTTAAAAAGGCCATCCAAACCTCCTCTTCTCACAAATCTTTGCCAAATATGCAGGAAAATTGGATCAGAGATGCCTGAGCATTTTAAAAAAGTAATTGATTGGTCAATTCAAATAAGTGAACACAATACAAGATGGGATGGCCATCTTATATGTGCAGAGGCATTAAACGTTGATAATACACCAATAAGTCCTTCACATGGAACATCTTTATTTGATGTTCTTGTAGTACACAAAGAGTTATTTCTTGGCTTTGATTAGGTAAGAATATTAATCATCTAGAGGAATTGAATCGGTATCAATTACGTCTTTAGACTCTTCATATTTGCTTCTTTTAGTATCAATCCAGTTATTAATAGATGCAATAACTGGAAGGGAACCTCTATAAATAAAAATTGAAGTTGGTAAAGCACTTAATAATCCAACCAAGGGATTTTTGAAAAGTAATCTTCCTGCTTTTATATTAAATAAAATTATCAGAAATGAAGGAACTAAAACTTTAATTACTGTTTTTAAAGCCTCAATCCAGCCGACGCGATATATCCACCATATCAAGACTATTCCAATTACATATAAAAATAAGTAAGTCATACAATTAATATAGTATTTATTTCCTTTTAGTGATCTTTATAAAAAACAATTTAATTTTTTTCTAAGGCTTTAATATAAAATTATGCAAAAAAATCAAAATGAGTTTCTCTGAAATAAAAAAATTTTTAAGACAAATGCAGTCAGATGAAAATTTAAGAAAAGAGGTGACTACTTCAGCAACTGCTGATGATGTAGCACTTATTGCTCAAAGACTTGGATATAGTTTCTCTGGCGATGATCTTTTAAGATTTAGTGGCCAAAAAGTGGATAAAGTTACAGTCAGAAAAGTTGATCATCCTGGTGAATATCACTAAAAGATCAAGACTTAATCCAAATCGCGAGTCCTCCACCTTTTCCTCTCGCACACAACCAACTATTTTCTTTACTAATAGCTATTAAGGAGAAAAAAGGCATTTGCTTTTCTGTTGGTATTTTTAAAGGTTTATTAATTAAGGTGAAATTTCCAATATTTATTATTAAGTTCTCGAAAAAAAAGGCTAAAAGAGGCCTAGTACCTTTTAATGATGCTTGCCCAAAAAAAATAATAGATAATATTCCAAACCTTATTGAATTTTTGATCTTAAAATCAACGTTATTATTTTGAAAATTATTTTTCTTTAATTCTAATTTTGCTGTTAATACTTGAAGAATGGAACTAGATATATTGTCTATTTCTTCCGAGCCTTTCTTCCATACAGAATTAAATTTCCAAGTCCCTATTAAATCGTCATATCCAATACCACTTCCATCTTTTTTAGAAATACTTTCTAAATTTTTTATCTCGTTATATTCTGGTAAATTTTTTATCTCAAGAATCATTTTAAATACTCTTTTTTTCTCATCATAAAAAGGTTTCCAAAAAAAATAAAAGAAATAATACTTCTTATTTGTTTCAAAATATTTCTAAAAATATCGGAAGCATACACACATACGTAACAAATTTCCGCTAAAATCTTTACAAACTTTGATAAATTAAATGGATTTCATCTCAAAAAGGCAGGGACATATACCACTTAAAGTCGTTCCTTATATTTTCTTCCTTTCGGTTTTTTTAAGTATTACAACAACGATCAATACATTTGTTTAAACCTTGCTTTTATAATTTTTGTTATTTATTTATTGTTTATGAATAAATACGACGTTGTAATCGTAGGCAGTGGTATAGGGGGTTTATGTTGTGGATCATTACTGACCTTATCTGGTAAAAAAGTTTTAATTTGCGAGGCGCATAATCAGCCTGGAGGAGTAGCGCATAGTTTTAACCTGAAAGGTTACAAGTTTGAGTCTGGTCCTTCTCTATGGAGTGGTATAGGCAAGTGGCCAACTAATAATCCTTTAGGACAAATACTTAGATTACTTGATGAAAAGGTTGAACTTATAAAATATCAGGGATGGCATGTCAATGTTCCTGAAGGCAATTTTAATTTAGAAGTAGGACAAGAGTCATTTAAAAAAAGAATAAGATTATTAAGAGGTGATAAATCAGTAAAAGAGTGGGATTCATTTATATCAGCGATAAAACCTCTTAGCAAAATAGTTGGTGAGATCCCTCTTCTCTCTAGTTCACCTGAAACAATTAATTTTTTAGAAATCATAAAATTAGCCTCCAAATTCTTACCAAATATAAAATTATTACCAAAACTAAATGAAGGTTTTGGGAATATTGTCGATGATCATCTAAAAGATCCTTTCCTAAGAAATTGGGTTGATTTACTTAGTTTTTTAATAAGTGGGATGCCAATGCATGATACAAACTCTGCTGCAATGGCAACTTTATTTGATGAATGGTTTAAACCTGAAGCTTATTTAGAATATCCAAAGGGAGGAAGTGAAAGCATAGTAAAAGCTCTTCTTAATGCTTTCAAAAAAAATGGCGGTGAACTAATTCTTTCTTCAAAAGTAGAGACTGTAAATTTTAGTAAAAATGTTGTTTCAGGTGTTACTTTAGAAAATGGTTCCAAATTCATTTCAGACTTTGTTGTCATGAATACTGATGCTTGGACTTCCAGAAAATTAATTCCGCTAGAAATCCAAAAAAAATGGGCCCCTAAGGCTAAAGATATAAATAAATGTGGTTCTTTTCTTCATTTTCATTTAGGTTTTGATGCATCTGGTCTTCAAAATTTACCTATTCATGCAATACATGTTGATGACTGGGAGAAAGGTATTACAGCAGAAAGAAACGTGATTGTTTTCTCAATCCCTTCAGTATTAGACAATGGTATGGCGCCAAAAGGGAAACATGTCCTTCATGGATATACACCTGCGAATGAACCATGGGAGATTTGGAAGAATTTAAACCCTAATGAGCCAAGTTACAAAAATCTTAAAGAAGAAAGGTGTTCAATATTTCTAAAATCATTAAGAAAAATAATCCCTGATATAGACGACAGAATTGAGATCAAATTGCTTGGCACCCCTTTAACTCACAAAAAGTATACAAATACTTATTGCGGTAGTTATGGGCCAGCCTTATCCGCAGCTAAAGGTCTATTCCCTGGATGTAAAACTCCTCTTAAGAATTTGCTTACTTGTGGGGCAAGTACTTTTCCTGGAATAGGTATACCTGCAGTTTCAGCAAGTGGAGCATATGCTGCCGAGAAAATTATTGGAAAGAAGGAATATAAAAATCTTCTTACAATGATAGATTTTTAGAAATACTCGACATCTTGCATTAAAAGTTGTTTAGTAAAGATATAAGAAGAAAAAAAGAAATTTTTTTTTAGGATGATATTCTTTATGTAAATATAATTTTTACTTATAGTATTTATATGTTTATGTTATCTATTCCCCAAGCTTGGCACTTAGTTGGTACATGGTCAGAGCAGTTACCAAGTAATTCAAGTCTTATCGGAATGAGTCAAACAGAACTGATGATGACTTTGCATTCTATCTTTATACCTCTTTTATCAGTAATTTCATATTTTCTATTTCTTAAACTCTCTAAAGGCGAATCAAAAAAAGTTAAAGGGTAATTTTCTATAGAATTTTCTATTTTGCTGAACTTCTTCTAAATACTTTTCTTCCAGTTGAAGTATCAACGGCACTAGACTCACTTTCTTTTTTCATCTTAGAATTAACTTCAGCATTTTCGACATCGCTTTTATCCATTTCGGCACAAACCCCTACTACCATTGCTGCTTGCATTTGATCTGGAAGATCACCAATAGTTAACAACGCCTTTAAAACTAGCTGAAGGCGTGTCTGCCTATCAATTTCTGGCCTTAGTTTTTTGACAGTATTCCAAAGCTCCTTAGTAACTTCTTTCAAAAGTTCACGATCTACAGACAAATTAAAACCTTAAATATTTAACTTAATCTAACAAACAATTGGATGTCTTAAAACAGTTTTTAGAAAAAGAGTATTAGTTGAAATTTTTAATTAGATAAAAGCAAGTTGTATTTGCTTGGGTACAACATTATTTTCTTGCGAAATTTTGGTAGATTTTATATTCTTAAAGCTACTAAAATACCTTTTTTGAATTTTTATTGGAGTATCAGAGAACTTATGATTTGCTCTAGATAATGAGTTCCACTCTTTTGGATTAAATGTAGCGTAAGGCGAAGAAGAAAAAATTTTCATTACTAATAATACATCTGTACTAATAATAGTACAAAAATACTGCTTTGCAACTAGTTCCTCTATAAAATCCCTGGCGTGCATTAAAAAATAGTTTAAAATTTTTTATATATATAGAGTCATATATAAAAATTTTATATATTTCTTGGTATCATCAAAGACTAAAAAACTATTAATTTGAGCAATTGCAAACCAATATCGCTAAAAAGCCTTTAAAAAGAGAAATTTCTTGAAATTAATATTGACAAGATATTATTCATTAAGGCTCCTATAAAAAAAATATGTCATTTATCATCTCATGCTTTTAAGTAATCAAAAAAGATTAAAAATTCAAGACATAATTAGAAGAATATCTTTAGATAAAGAGGTTTCATTAAAAGAAAGAATATATGTTGAAAAATATGCAAAACACAGCTCGCTAATATCTCTTTGGTTAAAAAAAGGGAATAGCATTAGAAGGCACGGATTACAAAACGAGAGAACTATTAATGGCCTTTTGCAATCTCTAGGCATTGATGGTATGGACCGAGAGGAGCATTTTAATCCCAATAAAGATGATATATCTGACTGGTTTGGAGGTTCACCTGATTGGATTAAAAGGAGCTAGAAAATCATTTTAATCTCTAATTTATCCATGCATTAGAGAATAAATAAACACTAGCAACTGAAATAATTCCCCAAAAAATCCAGGGCAACAACTTTATAGGGAACAAGTATTTATTAGAAAATGTATTCATAAAAAGCATCAATATTTAATTAGATTATTTGTAATTACGAATTTTGAAAATAGGTTTAAATGCTCTAATTAAACAGAAAATGAATATTGGATATTAAATAAGTTAAACAATTGGCTCAATAGATATTAAAAATCAATAAAAGCTTACCTCAAACTCAAAAGAATTAAGCTGTAACCTTTTTATTATTTACTTCAAAATCAATTTTATTATTATTTGTTTCTTCTGAATTATCCCAGTGTTTTATTAACATCTCTAACTCATTAATTCTTTTTTTAGCATTAGCAATCTTTTCAGTTGAAGTCATTAGGAAAATTTATCTATTCAAAATATGCAGTAAAAAAAAACTTTTTCAAGACTTAATCCTGATTTGCTAAAACTTTAAGACTATTAATTTCTAGCTAGTTGGAAAGTACAAGCATAGACTCATAACGATTAAGTAATTATACTTAACATTAGCGACTAGGGGCTTATGCAAAAATTTAAACTCATTCATCTTAAAAAATATAGTAAAATTTCTTGACTTTATATATTCTGATAGGCATTTGCAAAGATTCTGGGTAATAGAGGTTTTAGCAAAATCTCCATATTTTGCTTTTCCTTCTGTTCTCCAACTAATGCTTATGACGTAAATATCAAAATTGAAGAGCATGGATTTAATATTTATACAAAATACTTAAAAACCCACCAAAGTGATCGAAGGATAAAAGAAATTGCACAAGATGATTAATCACGTTGAAGAACTTAATGAAGCCCTAGTGATGATAACTCAATCCTAAATCAAGACTGAAAAATCTAGAAACATTACTGCAAATATTATTGAGGAAGAAATCAAGCCAATTCCTATTATCAATGAGACATATCCTTTTTGTCTTGGCAATTTGTAAAAAAGCACTCCAATGACTATTGCCATTATTACGGGAAAAAATATTGTGATTCTTTCAGTTAACGAATTTAAATGAAGTACTAAATCTTTACTTTTAAAGAGTCTTAGATAATTAGATAAAAACACTTCGCCTTCTATTTTTCTTAAATAGAGATATGAACTTATAAAAGCAGAGCTTAATAAAGAAAAGACTATAAGAAAACTTACTGGCTTAGTTAGTCTATTTATTGTTCTATTAAAACTTAGTAATAGAATTAATATAAATAAAGGCATAACCATTGGTATCAAAGGTATCAAGATAGATAAGTTTATAAAATTTCCCACAAAAGAATTTATATCTAATTTTAATTTTATATTATTTAAAGACTTATTTAACTAAGTAAGATTTATTAAGAATTAAAAATGTAAATAGTACCTATTGCATTCTGTGTGATTTGATACGAAAATTAAACTACCAACTATAAATTCATGCTAACCATCTCTGAAATTCTCCTTGCCAGTGCAGTTTTTCTAGGAATAGTTTACTGGGAGGTTCAATTCCTATACGCCAAAACTACTGCCGTGAAATAATTTACGTTTGAAATTAGGAAAATATTTATAAAATAAAATTTAAATAAAATTTAAGAATTGAATTAAACAAAAAAAGCCTCAAATATGAGAGAATAAACACACAAATTTTAATGGCTTAATGTCCGAAGTTCAATCGCAAAAGAGCAATTCCACTCAACAGCAGCAACAGCAACAGCAACAGCAACAATCATATCAAGAAAGCAATATCTATTCTGCGGAGACAGAACAACTTTATTTAAAAATGAAAGAGGGTTGGCTTTAGTCTCTTCCAATTTTTATTTAATCTTTTCTTATCATAAAGTCCCTTAACTTTTGTGATTAAAAAGATATTATCTTTTTAGAAACAACCGATACTTTTTTATAAATATAAGAAGCTAAATTTTAGGAATATAAAAAAAAAGTTGTTCAAGAAATTAAAACAATTAGAAAGATTAAACGGAAGAATTGCTATGGGAGGTTTAGTCTATTTATTATTTACAAAATTAGTCTCTAGTCATACTGATTTACTTGATCAACTCAAATCCATTTTAATTTAAAACATCAGTTATTTTATTTATTTTCAGTCATATTCCTTTTAATAAAACAATTTTTATAGATACAGATATTTGCCATATCTACCTAAATATTCCTAATTTAGATTGACCTCAATACAGGTTATAGTATATTTGTACTATAAAATCCCTTTGCGCTATGGCTAATTCAGAAGATTATGAATTTCTTTTCGTTAAACCTGGTGATTATGTAGTAATTAGAGATGAAATGCCTTCAGATCATACTCAAGACGTACGATATGATAATTGGATTGGGCAAGTGATTAACTGTATAGGAGGAGCAAGGGATCCAAATTCATGGACCTTATTTCAAGTAGCAAATATTGATAATGGAGAAATAATAATAATCAACGCAGATACTGTAGAAAGGATATTAAAAACCGCTGAAAATAAAAACTTCTCGAAACTAGTAAAGCAATAAATATAAAAAGTTTCTAATTAGGAAAAAATAAATCAAAAAATATTATGTATTAGAGAAATGACTAACCCAATTCTAGACAGGCAAGCCCATATACCTGATTCATTGGGCATGAAGGTTGAACACCTTTATACATTCTATAAGTATTTGAAATTTCTTTAAAACCCATACTAGATAAAAGATAATTCGCATAAGGATTGAGATTTGAGCAGTCCAATAATATTTCAGCTTCTAAATTACTAACTAATTTCCTAATCAGTAATTCTGCTAAGGGTGGAGTATCAGCCAGAAGAGGGCCTATTCTCCATCCTTGAGTTTTATCCTGAAGCATGCAAGGTCTTATCCTCCCAAAACCATGGCACATACCATTCTTATCAACAAGCGCACTAACATTCCCAAAGGAATCGTTCAGCCAATCCCTCAAGAAATGTGGCCTGGGACTAGGTTCTCGCTGAGAGTCATATATCAAGACAGATTCAGGAGAAATATCACTCCCAGGGACAACCTTAAAAGCATTATTTTCATCTTTATAAAAAGAACTATATGGCAAATTTCGAATACCCTCTGATTTCCATCTATTTGTTATTGAGGATTTCTTAAAACCCCACTTTTGATAATCATCCAGTCTATTTGGAGCTGCTTCTAAACCGATACAATCAACATTTTCCAAGTAATCTAATGCATGTTTCCATAGCTTTACTCCATAACCCATATTACGGAATTCCTTTTTTACGATGAATAAGCCTATAAACCCATACGAAGAATTATATTTAACACAAGCGATAGAACCTATAGGATTATCATCAATACACCCAACCCATACTCCTTTTTTATCAGTATTTTTATAAATTGATATGTCATCAAAGCCTGGAGCAAACCCCTCTAACCTTGCCCAATCAGTAACTTTCTGAATTTCATTATTAGATATTAATCTGATTGAAAAATTTTTTTTCATTAGTAATATTTTAACTAAAGAAATTAAAACTTTTAAGATTTTAAAGTAATTAGTTTAATCAATACTAGGAGATGACATTTTCTCAATTTAAAGAAAAAAAATAAAAAATCCACTCAATATTCCTGCTACATGTCCAGAAAAACTGATGCCTGGCAATAAAGAATACACAATACCCAAAGACAAAAAAATAGTCATTAATTTCTTAATTTCATAATTCTTTTTTAAGCCAATAAATATGTTAAAAATATATTCTTTCCCGTGAATAGAAGAGAGCAAAATGAAGGAAAATGCACCAAATATAATTCCACTAAAACCAATCAAAAAATGATCAGGATCATAAAATAAAAAATTATCAACGATGAATAAATAAAAAGTCTGAATTGGTATTATCAAAATAATTAGATAAAAGAAAAGATATATATTATTCAACTTCAAATTTATAAAAGAATATCTAACTACAACTATTCCAAATAAATTAGATAATAAATGATTGAAATCCTTATGTACAAAACTATAACTTAATATCCTATATGGTTGATTTAAAAGATTACTTGACCAATAGGAAAGGTCTGAAACTAAGAAAAATCGTTTAAAATTAATAACTATAAATAATAAAATACATAAAAAAGAAGGAATAATAAACTGTGTATCTTTATTAATTATTTTCAAAATAAATTATGGTTAATATTTATATTATTTATAAAAAATAATATCGCTTTTTTTTTCTCAATCATTTTTAGATATTTTAAATTATTAATCTGATATATTAACTATGATATAAAAAATCTTTCTAGATGAATTTTTTAGATAAATCATATAAAGAAAGTATTGATAAATTAAAAAATAAAGTAATTACTGGTCAAACAGAAAGTATATATTGGAGAATGAATCAGATTAGCAAGGTTTCTAAACTTTTAGATGAGAATAAAAAAGAAATCATAAAAGCTCTTTTCCTTGATCTCGGCAAGTCGGAAATTGAAGCCCTTTCAGAAATACTCTTAATTAGAGAAGAAATTTCTTTAATTAAGAAAAAACTGAGGTCCTGGATGCGAACCAAAAGGGTCCTAACTCCAATTTATCTTTTCCCATCATTCTCAAAAGTTACCTACGAACCTCTTGGGTGTGTTCTAATATTAGGTCCATATAATTATCCTTTGTTATATCTTTTTAAGCCCTTAGTTAATATTTTTTCTTCAGGAAACACTGCTGTAATAAAACCATCAGAAAAATGTTCTTCAACATCAAAACTAATCAAAAAGTTGACTGATAAATATTTCCAGAAAGATATCTTATTAACGATCGAAGGAGATTATAAAGAGTCAATAAAACTGGTAAAACACAATTTCGATCATATTTTTTTTACAGGAAGTACCGAAACGGGAAAATCTATTATGAAATCAGCTTCAAAGAACTTAACCCCTTTAACACTTGAACTTAGTGGAACAAATCCAGTTATTATTTTCAAAGATGCAAATTTAGAAATTGCAGCAAAAAGAATTGTCTGGGGTAAATTTTTCAATTCAGGACAATCATGTATGGCCCCCAATCACATATTTGTAGAAAAAGAAATTGAAAATCAATTAATTGAAGAGTTGAAGAAATATATCACTATTTTTTATGGCAAAAATCCAATAACTTCAAAAAACTTATCTAAATTAGAGAAAAAGCAATTTTCCAAAACTTCAGAAATACTTAAAAGATATAAAAAAGAGAAGCGTATTTTATTCGGAGGAATTTATAGTAAAAAAAGAATGAAAATATCGCCCACAATCTTTAAAGTAAAATTAGACGAAAAAGATATTATTCAAAAAGAATTATTTAGCTCTCTTCTTCCAGTAATTAGAATTGAAAATAAAGATTCGGCTTTAAAAATAATCAATCAAGCTTCAAAACCATTAGCAATATATATTTTTGGAGGAAATAAAAAAATCCATGATCATATTTCAAAAGTTACAAGCTCAGGCTCTATCTGTATTAATGATGTCATGTTGCCTGTTCTTATTCCAAATTTACCATTCGGTGGAGTGGGTAAAAGTGGAATGGGTAAATTTCATGGAGAAGAGGGTTTTAGGAATTTTTCAAATCAAAAATCAATAACTTATAAAGGTTTCTTATTTGATTTAGATATAAGATATCCTCCCTATGAGAAAGTAATGAAATTCATAAAATTTATTTTTAAGATTTAAATTACATAAATTAGTGTCAAAACTCTAGCGGAATTAAATACACATATTATCTTGAGGTAAATAGATAAATTAATGAAATTTAAATTCATTTTGTTTGCCTTCTTTTTTAATTTTTTTAACCCTATTTTTATAAACGCTGAAGAAATTTATGCATCAAATAATCAAATAGAAAATACTTTTGAGGAAGAGTCGTCAATTAATGAGGAATCAGAATTAAAAAAAATTCATATCGTAAAAGTAGGCGATACAGTTAATAGTATCTCAAAATTATATTCAATCGAAAAAGACTTAATTATCAAATTAAATGATTTGAAAGATGAAAATTATATTTATGTAGGACAAAATCTAAAGATTTCTGATAATAGTCAAATAACTGAAAATAATGCAAAACCCAAAATCTATCACCTTGTCCTAAAAGGTGAAAACCTCACTGAAATTTCTTTCAAATATGGATTAGATTTGAAATACCTAATTGAAATTAATAACCTCAAAGATCAGGATGCAATAGAAGTTGGATCTAAACTATTTTTAAGCGAAAAGAATACAATTAATCAAAAAATATCATCGGTAGCTAAAAATGAAGGAGTTAATAAATTGACAAGTGAAGATAATAAAACTTATGGTCTAATAACAATAGAACAAAATAAATTAAAAGAATTAAATAACATAAAAATTTTAAATGCTCTAAATCAAAATAAGAAAAAGCTTATAATTGCACTAAGGTGCGAAACCAAAGATTTAGATGTAAGAATTCCTGGTAGAAAATGGAGAGGATGGATTCCTGCTAAAGAAGAATTTGAAAAAAATCTATTAAATGATTTCTGCTAAGTCTTTTAATTAATATGTGTGAATAATTTTTCTGTGGATATCAATTATGAGTTATTCTTGATGTTAGTTAAATTTAAATTAATGGCAATTTCCAGAGGAGATCTTGTAAGAGTTAAAAGACCAGAGTCTTACTGGTATAACGAAATTGGGAAAGTTGCTTCAGTTGATACTACAGGAATAAAATACAACTGTGTAGTCAGATTTGAAAAAGTAAATTATGCAGGAATAAGTGGAACTGAGGGAGGAGCAAATACTAATAATTTCGCAGAAAGCGAACTAGAAAAAGCTTAAAGATTTGCCTGAGTTACCTGAAGTTGAGACAGTCAGAAGAGGTTTAGAGCAAAAACTTAATAATTTTATTATTAAAAAGGTAGAAATCTGCAGAGAATCAACTGTGGCTTTTCCCCTTGAAAATAAAGACTTCATTGAAGGCCTTCAGAATTCACTTATATATAAATGGAATAGAAGAGGAAAATATTTAATTGCAGAACTTAAAAAAATTAAAAGTAATAATATTAATATTGCAAATGAAGATAATTTTATAAACAATGGGGTATTGGTCGTTCATTTAAGAATGACTGGTTATTTCACTTTTAATCATAAACTTACTGCACCTTGTAAACATACA
Organism: uncultured Prochlorococcus sp.; assembly: GCA_902572065.1. The sequence continues at coordinate 4,834 of CACGEL010000001.1, read as the reverse complement.
AGAATAAGGCTTTTAGATAACAATAATCATGAGCTTAGATATATTGATGTAAGGAGTTTTGGTCAAATGTGGTGGGTTAGAAAAGAATTGTTACCAACAAAAATTATTAAAGGATTAGGATCATTAGGGCCTGAACCATTTTCTGACAATTTTAATATCAATTATCTGACTAAAGTAATTTCAAAAAAAACAAGACCTATAAAATCAATTTTATTAGATCAAACAATAGTCGCTGGAATAGGGAATATATATGCAGATGAAAGTCTGTACTCTGCTGGAATATCTCCTTTTAGAGAGGCTAGAACAATTAAAAAGAATGAATTAAAAAAGCTTAAGATTGCAATCGTAGATATTTTAAAAAAGAGTATTGGTGCAGGCGGAACTACTTTTAGTGACTTCAGAGACCTAGAAGGTGAAAATGGTAATTTTGGATTACAAACTAATGTTTATAGAAGAACAGGGAAAGAATGTCGTAAATGCAAAAATATAGTTGAGAGAAAAAAGATTTCAGGAAGAAGTACTCATTGGTGTCGTGAATGTCAGAAATAAAAAAGGGTTTGCGTTGTACAAGCAAACCCTTTTAAAATATTTTACCTGGCATTGAGCTATCTTCTCAAGGGGCTACCCCCTAAATATTTTCGCCGCTGATGCGTTTCACAACCGAGTTCGAGATGGATCGGAGTGGTTCCACATCGCCATGAACACCAGGATAGTGTGAACCTTGAGAACTGCATAGAAAATTATATAAATCAAAGACAATAAATTAAGTTTATTTGGTCAAGCCCTCGGTCTATTAGTACTCCTCCGCTGCACTTGTTACCAAGCTTCCACGTAGAGCCTATCAACGGGTGTTCTTCCCGTGACCTTACTGGCTTAAGCCATGGCAATACTCATCTTGAGGTGGGCTTCCCACTTAGATGCTTTCAGCGGTTATCCACTCCGCACATGGCTACCCAGCGTTTACCGTTGGCACGATAACTGGCACACCAGAGGTGCGTTCCTCCCGGTCCTCTCGTACTAGGGAGAAATCCTCTCAATATTCCTGCGCATACACCGGATATGGACCGAACTGTCTCACGACGTTCTGAACCCAGCTCGCGTACCGCTTTAATGGGCGAACAGCCCAACCCTTGGGACCGACTTCAGCCCCAGGTTGCGATGAGCCGACATCGAGGTGCCAAACCTCCCCGTCGATGTGAACTCTTGGGGGAGATCAGCCTGTTATCCCTAGAGTAACTTTTATCCGTTGAGCGACGGCCCTTCCACGCAGAACCGTCGGATCACTAAAACCGACTTTCGTCCCTGTTCGACTTGTAGGTCTCACAGTCAAGCTCCCTTCTGCTTTTGCACTCAACGACTGATTTCCAACCAGCCTGAGGGAACCTTTGTGCGCCTCCGTTACCTTTTAGGAGGCGACCGCCCCAGTCAAACTGCCCATCAGATACTGTCCGCTTCCCGGATAACGGGTAAGCGTTAGAACCCTAGCTCTAATAGAGTGGTATCTCACCGATGACTCAATAATACCCACAAGTACTATTTCAACGTCTCCCACCTATTCTGCGCAATTAGAGCCCGAGCACAATATCAAACTACAGTAAAGCTTCATAGGGTCTTTCTGTCCGGGTGTATGTAGTCCGCATCTTCACAGACAATTCTATTTCGCCGAGCCTCTCTCCGAGACAGCGCGCAAATCGTTACACCTTTCGTGCGGGTCGGAACTTACCCGACAAGGAATTTCGCTACCTTAGGACCGTTATAGTTACGGCCGCCGTTCACCGGGGCTTCAGTCGCTAGCTTTGCTAAAAGCTAACCAGCTTCCTTAACCTTCCGGCACTGGGCAGGTGTCAGCCCCCATACATCGTCTTGCGACTTAGCGGAGACCTGTGTTTTTGGTAAACAGTCGCTTGCGCCTCTTCACTGCGACCAGCTCTCGCTGGCACCCCTTCTCCCGAAGTTACGGGGCCATTTTGCCGAGTTCCTTAGAGAGAGTTATCTCGCGCCCCTCGGTATTCTCTACCACCCCACCTGTGTCGGTTTCGGGTACTGGCATTTATGTCTTAACGGGTGTAGGGCTTTTCTTGGAAGCATGACATCACCAACTTCACTGCCGTAGCAGCTCGTACTCACGCCTCAGCTCAAGATGTTTTCTCCATCTCTCAAAGCCTTGAACGCTTGAACCAGTAACCAACATCTGGCCTGGCTAGCCTTCTCCGTCCCCCTGCCCAAAACATAACTGGTACAGGAATATTGACCTGTTATCCATCGACTACGCCTTTCGGCCTCGCCTTAGGTCCAGACTAACCCTCCGCGGACGAGCCTGCCGGAGGAACCCTTAGGGTTTCGGGGCATGGGATTCTCACCCATGTTTTCGCTACTCAAGCCGACATTCTCACTTCTATGCCGTCCACGTCCGCTTACGCTAACGCTTCACCCAACATAGAACGCTCCCCTACCATAAATAAATTTATCCGCAGCTTCGGTATAACGCTTAGCCCCATTCATTTTCGGCGCAGGATCGCTCGACCAGTGAGCTATTACGCACTCCTTTGAGGATGGCTGCTTCTAGGCAAACCTCCTGGTTGTCTGGGCAATCCCACCTCCTTTATCACTTAGCGTTAATTTAGGGACCTTAGCTGGCGGTCTGGGCTGTTTCCCTCTTGACTATGGAGCTTATCCCCCACAGTCTGACTGCCTAGTTACACACAGGGTATTCAGAGTTCATATCGATTTGGTACCGCTTTCGCAGCCCGCACCGAAATGGTTGCTTTACCCCCCTGCTGGAGCACTAGACGCTACGCCTCAACGTATTTCGGGGAGAACCAGCTAGCTCCTGGTTCGATTGGCATTTCACCCCTAACCACAGCTCATCCGCTGAATTTTCAACTTCAGTCGGTTCGGACCTCCACTTGGTATCACCCAAGCTTCATCCTGGCCATGGTTAGATCACCAGGGTTCGGGTCTATAAACACTGACAAACGCCCTATTAAGACTCGCTTTCGCTGTGGCTCCACCATTTTCGGTTTAACCCGCCAGTGCCTATAAGTCGCCGGCTCATTCTTCAACAGGCACACGGTCACCCGATTAGTCGGGCTCCCATTGCTTGTAAGCTCACGGTTTCATGTTCTATTTCACTCCCCTCCCGGGGTTCTTTTCACCTTTCCCTCGCGGTACTGTTTCACTATCGGTCACACAGTAGTACTTAGCCTTACGAGGTGGTCCTCGCAGATTCACACGGAATTCCACGTGCTCCGTGCTACTCGGGATACAGCTAGGTCAACTTATCTTTCAATTACGGGGCTTTCACCCTCTGTGGCACGCCATTCAAACGTTTCTTCTAGACTTGTTGATCCATATTGCTGTCCCACAACCCCGATAGTCAAGACTATCGGTTTGGGCTATTCCCCGTTCGCTCGCCGCTACTGAGGGAGTCGTTATTTACTTTCTCTTCCTCCAGCTACTAAGATGTTTCAGTTCGCTGGGTTAGCTCGCACCAGCCTATATATTCAGCTGGTCGTTCAAGGGGTTGCCCCATTCGGAAATTCCCGGATCAAAGTGTGCTTCCAACTCCCCGAGACTTATCGCAGGTAACCACGTCCTTCATCGCCTCTGTGTGCCTAGGTATCCTCCGTGAGCCCTTTGTAGCTTGACCAATAACTTCAATAATTGAAGCATCAGCTTAATAGAATTGTTATTTAATGCATTCGCACAAATAATAAATCTGCATCATTAAAGATGCTTATTGTCTTCAAAAATAATCTATGCAGTTGTCAAGGTTCTCTGAAAACAATGAAAATAATTCAATGAGTCCAGCATCTTATTTATTAAATAAAATAGGAAGCTAGATTCGCTCAGAGCAATTAGAACACGACTCAAAACAATTTCCCTTTTTAACAATATGTATAAAGGTGGTATTCAGTGGAGGTAAGCGGACTCGAACCGCTGACATCCTGCTTGCAAAGCAGGCGCTCTACCAACTGAGCTATACCCCCAACATAGAGATATGGGCCATCCTGGACTTGAACCAGGGACCTCACCCTTATCAGGGGTGCGCTCTAACCACCTGAGCTAATGGCCCAGGAAAAAGTAATGGGTGTGACCTAGAAAAAACTTAGAAACTGAAATTCTTAAAATTAAGAATCTGAGATACCGATCGACCTAAGGTGACAAAATTAATATTTACATTTTGTTGTCTCCCTGTTAGGAGGTGATCCAGCCGCACCTTCCGGTACGGCTACCTTGTTACGACTTCACCCCAGTCATTAGCCCCACCTTCGGCGTCCTCCTCCACAAGGGTTGGAGTAACGACTTCGGGCATGGCCAACTTCCATGGTGTGACGGGCGGTGTGTACAAGGCCCGGGAACGTATTCACCGCAGTATGCTGACCTGCGATTACTAGCGATTCCTACTTCACGTAGGCGAGTTGCAGCCTACGATCTGAACTGAGCCACGGTTTATGGGATTTGCTAGCTCTCGCGAGTTTGCTGCCCTTTGTCCGTAGCATTGTAGTACGTGTGTAGCCCAGGGTGTAAGGGGCATGATGACTTGACGTCATCCACACCTTCCTCCGGTTTATCACCGGCGGTCTTTCTAGAGTGCCCAACTAAATGCTGGCAACTAAAAACGTGGGTTGCGCTCGTTGCGGGACTTAACCCAACATCTCACGACACGAGCTGACGACAGCCATGCACCACCTGTCACTGAATTCCCGAAGGCACCCTCAAATTTCTAAGAGGTTCTCAGGATGTCAAACCCTGGTAAGGTTCTTCGCGTTGCATCGAATTAAACCACATACTCCACCGCTTGTGCGGGCCCCCGTCAATTCCTTTGAGTTTC